>NZ_JARQZE010000010.1:0-132600 GCF_029588855.1 Thauera mechernichensis
GTACTCAAAATACTGACTTTAATCAGCATGAGCACCTAATCATTGTGAAACCAAAACGACCGAAGCCGCTTTCGACCACAACCACCAAGCACCCACACTTATCGGTTGTTCAATTTTTTAAAGAGCGCTGCATTCGCTGCAGCAGAGAAACGAGATTATGATCAGCTTTAAACTCACTGTCAAGCATTTCGTGAATCTTTTTTTACCGCCGCCCGGCTGCGCCGAACAAAGATCCACCAAACACCCACCTCACCTCCCAACTCCACCGCCGCCTGCACTTCCGAAGAAACCGCTGCAGCGCTGAAGAGGTGCGCATTATAGACACCCAATCCAGACCGTCAAGAAAAATAACGATCAAGGTTTTAAATGGATGCATGCCGGCGCATCCGGTATGCGCACCCCCAGCTCCCGTCAGTAGGCTCCCGGTGCGGCCGCATAGTTTTCGAATCGCGTGTTCTCACCAATGAAGGTCATGCGCACGGTGCCGGTCGGACCGTTACGGTGCTTGCCGATGATCAGCTCCGCCGTGCCCTTGTCCGGCGAATCGGGGTTGTAGACCTCGTCACGATAGATGAACATGATGATGTCCGCATCCTGCTCGATCGCACCGGATTCGCGCAGATCGGACATCACGGGACGCTTGTTGGGACGCTGCTCGAGACTTCGGTTCAACTGCGACAAGGCAATGATCGGCACATGGAGCTCCTTGGCCAGCGACTTCACGGAGCGCGAGATCTCGGAGAGCTCTGACGCCCGGTTGTCGCCTTCGCGCGTACCGCTCATCAGCTGCAGGTAGTCGATGACGATGAGGCCGAGCTTGCCGCACTGGCGAGCGAGCCGGCGCGCACGCGCGCGCAGATCGATCGGATTGAGACCCGGCGTCTCGTCGATGAAGAGCGGCGCATCGTAGAGCTTGCCCATCGCCATGGTGAGCCGCTGCCAGTCATCATCGGTAAGCCGTCCACTGCGGATCTTCTGCATGTCGATGCGACCGACCGAAGAGATGAAGCGGGTCGCGAGCTGCGTGCCCGGCATTTCCATCGAGAAGATCGCCACCGGCAGGCGCTGCTCGATCGCAATGTGCTCGGCAAGATTCAAGGCGAAGGTCGTCTTGCCCATTGCCGGACGCCCCGCAACGATGATCATGTCCGACGGCTGCAGGCCGGACGTCTTCTCATCGAGATCCACCAGCCCAGTAGGCACCCCTGTAACCTCTTGCGGGTTGTCGCGGTCGTAGAGCTCCTGCACCCGATCCACCACTTGCTTGAGGATGGGCTGGATGGAGACGAACCCGCTGGTATGACGGGCGCCGGCCTCGGCAATCTCGAACACCTTCGCCTCAGCCTCGTCGAGCAAGGCCTTGGCGTCCTTGCCGGAAGGGCTCAGCGCACTCGCCGCAATCTCGTCGCCGACCGCCACCAGCTTGCGCAGGATTGCGCGCTCGCGAACGATCTCGGCGTAGCGGCGGATGTTCGCCGCCGACGGCGTGTTGTTGGCGATCTCGGCAATGTAGGCGAGACCGCCGGCCTGCTCGGCCTCTCCGTTCTTCTCCAGCGACTCGAACACCGTCACCACGTCGGCCGGCCGCCCCTGATCGATGAGCCGGGTGATGTGGCGGTAGATGCGGCGATGGTCGTCGCGATAGAAGTCGGACTCGTTGGCAAGATCGGCAACCCGCTCCCAAGCCTGGTTGTCGAGCAGGATGCCGCCGATCAGCGACTGCTCGGCCTCGATCGAATGCGGCGGCAGCTTGATCTGCGCCAGTTGCGGATCGGCCGCGACATGGTCGGCAAAACGGGAGGGGAGAGAGCTCATCACGACCACCTTTCGATTCCACTCATCGGATTCTAGCGATGCTAGCGGCGCGCCACTTGCACGGCACGCTTCCGAAAGCAAAAAGGGCTGCGCAAGGCAGCCCTTTCGATCACGCGCAAAGACGCGGGAATTACTGCTCGCCAACCACCGTCACGGTGATGGTCGCGAGGACATCTGCGTGCAGGGACACTTCGACCTGGACATCACCGACCTGCTTGAGCGGGCCATCGGGCAGACGCACGGCCGAACGCTCGATCTCGAAGCCCTGAGCCACCAGTCCATCGGCGATGTCGGCGTTGCCGACCGAGCCGAACAGGCGACCGTCCATGCCGGCCTTGCGGGCGACCTGGACGCTGACGCCTTCGAGCTTGGCTGCGAGCGCCTGGGCGGCAGCGAGCTTCTCTGCCTGGGCGCGCTCGAGTTCAGCGCGGCGGGCTTCGAACTCGGCCAGATTGGCCTGCGTGGCACGCTTGGCCTTGCCCTGCGGAATCAGGAAGTTACGAGCGTAACCATCCTTGACCTTGACCACATCGCCGAGGCCACCCAGATTGACAACCTTCTCGAGAAGAATGATTTGCATGACGTCGTTCCTCTCTTACTGGTGCAGGTCGGTGTAAGGCATCAGAGCCAGGAAGCGGGCGCGCTTGACGGCGACCGACAGCTGACGCTGGTAACCCGCCTTGGTGCCGGTAATGCGGGCCGGCATGATCTTGGCGTTTTCGGTGATGAAGTCCTTGAGGATGTCCACATCCTTGTAGTCGACTTCTTCGATCTTCTCAGCGGTGAAGCGGCAGAACTTGCGACGCTTGAACAGACCACGACCGCCGCGGTCATCTTTTTTCTTGAACTTGGATTTGGGCTTGAAGGCCATTTTCAGTTTCCTTCGAGAAATTCGATTGTGTTCAGATGCAGAACCGGGCTGCGACTGCGCATGCTCCTGGCGGCCATGAAACCGGTCGCGCGGATCGCGCATCCCGGAGCCGCCACCGCGAGCACCGCAGCCAGATCACCCACTGCGACCGCCTGGAGCTCCACCGAAACATCGCGGCTCAAACCCGCTTCGATCTGTTTCGATTCGTGCGCCAACGTACAGCTGGCGACCGGCACTCCGGCAGGGGTTCGACGCAACGGCAGCACTTCGGCCACGCGCGCATCGATGCGCAGTTGGTTCAGACCCGGCTCAGGCAACTCAGGCAGCAGCAGCTTCGCTGTCGGCCGGCTTGTCGTCGGAAGCGGTGCTCAGCGAGCGCGACTTCTCTTCCTTCATCATCGGCGAAGGCGTGGTCACGGCCTTCTTCATCTTGATGGTGAGGTGGCGCAGCACGGCGTCGTTGAACTTGAACGAGTGCTCGAGTTCAGCCAGCGTCTCGCCGTCGCACTCGATGTTCATCAGCACGTAGTGAGCCTTGTGCACCTTCTGGATCGGGTAGGCCATCTGGCGGCGACCCCAGTCTTCCAGGCGGTGGATCTGGCCATTGCGGGCGGTCACGATGGTCTTGTAGCGTTCGACCATCGCCGGCACCTGCTCGGACTGGTCCGGGTGGACGATGAATACGATTTCGTAGTGTCGCATGCAGACTCCTTGCGGTTGAGTGAAGCAGCCCCCCGGCATGCGAATCCGGTGGGGCAAGGGAAGCCCACGAATATAACAAGAAACCCGGGGATGTCAAAGCCTTGTATTGACAAGGCGGACACAACGAGCCCCATGTCGGCACGCTCGAAAAATCCTGCTTACATTCGCACCGCCCCCGCATGCGCCGCAGCGCCTAGCATGCAGACACCGGGGCCATGCCCTGCGACACGACAACACGAACGAGGCAGATCATGAAGACACCCCTCTACCACAAGCTGCTCACCGCACTTCTGTGCGGCGGACTGCTCGCCAGCGCGGGCGCTGCCGAAGCGCGCGGCGACCGTGATCACCGCGGCTGGGACAGGCACGGACACACCCATAAGTACAAGCATGCGGACAAGCACAAACACGTCCACCGCGGCTGGGACGAGCGCCATGTCGTGCGCGAACGCGTGATCATCCACGAGCGTCCTCGGCACTATCGCGAGACGATCGTGCACAAGCACTACTACGAACCGGCGTATCGCCCCTACACCTATAGCCATTCGCCTGCAGTGGTGATCGGGGTGAGCGTCCCCCCGATCGTGATCCCGCTACGCTGAAACGGCGAGAGCCGCCCGCGTCGGGCTAGCGCGGGCGGCTCTCCCAGATCTTCTGCAGACGCTTGACCGACACGGGCATCGGCGTCCTCAGCTCCTGCGCATACAGACCGACGCGCAACTCCTCCAGCAGCCAGCGGAATTCCTCCAGCGCAGGGTCTTCGACGCCGGCGCGGCGGCGCGCCAGTCGCTCTCGCTCCCAGGCCTGGGCAAGCTGCCTCCACTCGGCCATGGCCTGTGTATCACGCGTCGGATTGTTGCGGAGTTTGTCGAGCCGAACCGATGCTCCTTTCAGGTAGCGCGGAAAATGGGCCAGCCTTTCCCACTCGAAGGCGACCAGGAAGTCCTTGGGCAACAGCCCGCCAAGTTGAGCCTGGATGTCTGCAACGACCTCGGGGAAGGTTTTCAGCCCAGACAGCCGCTTCTGCAAGCCCGCGTGCTCAACCAGCAACTGGCCCGCCAGGCGTACGAACTCCTGTGCAACCAGGCTGACCCGCGTCTTCGCCTCTGCGCACCGCTGCGCGAAGGCTCCCGCCTCGGTCGGCAAAGGCTCCAGCAGACAGCAACGGCTCAATGTGGCGTCCACCAGGCGAGCCTTCAGCTCGGCCTCGGTGCCGAAGCTCATGTACTGCAACGCAAGCTCACGCAGGCCGGGCAGGCGCTCGACAGCACGCACCTGGTCCTTCAGGTTCAACGCAAACAGACGGGCGAGACCGCGCCGATGCACACGCGCCGCCTCCTCGGGGGTGTCATAGGGCCGCAGCGAAACACTGTCGCCGTCATCATGCAGCGCAGGGAAGCCAATCACCTCGCGACCGGCGACGCGGATCTCGAGCAGCTCGGGCAAGGGGCCAAAACTCCACGTGGTGAAGCCGGACAGCGTCTTCGCCGGTAGCGCTGGTGCCTCATTGTCCAGCCCCGCCGCCTCAGCCGTCGCCCCGTCACGCCCCCGCACGGCACGGCCCGCCTGCGCACCGCGGCCCGATGCAGCATGACTCGCATTGGGGCCGGACTGCCCTCCACCCGCGCGATCCGCCCGAACGCTTGCGGGCGCGCCTGCGACGCCGGCCGCCGAGAGCGCGCCCGCAAGCGCGCCGCCGATATTCGCCGCCGAGAAACGCGCCGCCACCTGCTCGCGGAAGCGCGCGCGCAGGTCCATCAGGTTGCGCGACTGCCCCATCACCCGGCCGTGCTCGTCTATCACGCGGAAGTTCATGAAGCAGTGGGGCTTGAGGTTCTCCGTGCGGAAGCTCTCCAGCGGCAGCTTCAGCTGCACGCGCTCCTCGACGAAGCGCTGCAGCATCTTCAGCAGCGGCTCGTCGGTGTCGAACTCGCCGGCCTCGCAAGCCGCCATGAAGGCCGTTGCGCTCTCGGCCACCGGCTGCAGGCGGTGGCGGTGCTTCTGCGGCACGGTCTTCATCAGCGCCGCGACTTTCTCCTCCAGCAACCCCGGCACCAGCCACTCGCAGCGGTTGGTCGGGACCTGATTCAACATGGCCAGCGGCACGGTCAGCGTCACACCGTCGTCGGCCTCACCGGGTTGATGCAGGTAGGTGAGCTTGAGCTTCTGTCCCAGCACCTCCAGCACGGGTGGAAAACGGTCGGTCGTGACGCCCTCGGCCTCATGGCGCATCAACTGTTCGCGCGACAGGTGCAGCAGCCTGGGCTCGGACTTCTCCGCCTTCTTCCGCCATGTCTCCAGGCTGGCGACATCGCAAACATCCGCGGGGATCTTGCTGTCGTAGAAGGCCTCGATCAGCGCCTCGTCCACCAGCACGTCGGGACGGCGCGACTTGTGCTCCAGACGCTCGATCTCCGTCACCAGGCGCTGATTGTGAGAAAGGAAGGCCATCGCGCGCGCCGCGCCCTCCGCAACCTCGCCCTGCACCAACCCCTCGCGGATAAGGAGCTCGCGGCATAGTGCCGGATCGATGTCCCGATAGGCCACGCCGCGGCGCGGGTAGATCACCAGGCCGTAAAGCGTGCCGCGCTCCCAGGCGCGCACCGCGCCCGAAGCCTTGGACCAGTGCGGCTCGAAGACCTGGCGCTTGAGCAGATGGCCGCCGACCTCTTCCACCCACTCCGGCTCGATGCGCGCGATGCAGCGCCCAAACAGGCGGCTGGTCTCGACCTGCTCTGCGGCCATGATCCACTTGCCGGCCTTCTTCGCGAGCGACGAGCCTGGATGCGGCCAGAACTTGATCCCGCGCGCGCCCAGGTAGGAACCCGCCTGCGGGCCCTTGGTTGCGTGCTCTCCTTCATCGACCTTGCAGCCGATGTTGCCGAGCAGCCCTGCGAGCAAGGCCTTGTGGATCGCCTCGTAGTTGGCGGGTTGCGCGTTGTCCTTCCAGCCGTGCTCGGCACACAGCGTGTGCAGCTGACTGAACACGTCACGCCACTCGCGCATGCGCATGTAGTTGAGGAAGTGCTTCTTGCACCAGGCCTTCTGCTTGCTGGACGACTCGTGACGCTGCACCTCGTCCCAAGCCTTCCACAGATGCCAGTACCAGAGGAACTCGGACTTCTGGTCCTGCTCGCCGCCACGGAACCTTGCGTGGGCCTGGTCGGCGGCGCCGGGACTGTCCTGCGGCCGCTCGCGCGGGTCCTGCACCGACAGCGCGGCGGCGATCACCAGCAGCTCGGCGAGCGCGCCACGATCGCGCGCGGCGAGGATCATGCGGCCGATGCGCGGATCGAGCGGCAGCCTGGCAAGCTCGATGCCGATCGGAGTGAGCTTGCGCTCATCGTCGTCGCTGACGGCGCCGAGCTCGGCGAGCAACGCATAGCCGTCGCCGATCAGGCGCGAGCCCGGCGCATCGATGAAGGGAAAGTCCTCCACCGCGCCCAGCTTCAGGGCCTTCATGCGCAGGATCACGCCGGCCAGCGAGGAACGCAGGATCTCGGGGTCGGTGTGCGCCGGGCGGCGGTTGAAATCGTCCTCGTCGTACAGACGGAAGCAGATACCGTCCATGACCCGGCCGCAGCGCCCTGCGCGCTGCTTCGCGGCCGACTGGGCGACCTTCTCGACCTGCAACTGCTCGACCTTGTTGCGCGGCGAGTAGCGCTTGATGCGTGCCAGGCCCGTGTCGACCACGTAGCGGATGCCGGGCACGGTCAGCGAGGTTTCGGCCACGTTGGTCGACAACACCACCCGACGCCCGCTGGAGGGCGAGAACACGCGCGCCTGCTCCTGAGCCGACTGGCGCGCGAACAGCGGCAGGATCTCTGTACCAGGCAGATGATGAGCCTTGCGCAGCGCCTCTGCGGCCTCGCGGATCTCGCGCTCGCCCGGCAGGAAGACCAGCACGTCGCCCGGGCCGCAGCGCTGCGCCTCGTCGACCGCATCGACAAGGGCGTCCATCAGGTCGCGCCCCTTATCCTTCGATTTGTCGCCCTTCGCCGCAGCCGTCCGCGCGGCCGCGGCGGGGTCGAGCTCCTCGCTCTCCACCGGCCGGTAGCGCATCTCGATCGGATACAGCCGCCCCGAAACTTCGATCACCGGCGCCGGCCGGCCTGCGGCGTCGGCGAAGTGTGTCGCGAAGCGCTCGGCATCGAGCGTCGCCGAGGTCACCACCACCTTAAGGTCGGGCCGGCGCGGCAGCAGGGTCTTGAGGTAACCGAGCAGGAAGTCGATATTGAGGCTGCGCTCGTGCGCCTCGTCGATGATCAGGGTGTCATAGGCAGCGAGCAACGGATCGGTCTGAGTCTCGGCAAGCAGGATGCCGTCGGTCATCAGCTTGATGTGGCTGCGCTCGCTACTGCGGTCGGTGAAGCGGATCTTGTAGCCCACCACTTCGCCAAGCGGGCTCCTGAGCTCCTGTGCAATGCGGCTCGCAGTTGCGCGCGCGGCAATCCGGCGCGGCTGGGTATGGCCGATGAGACCGGCAACGCCGCGACCGAGCGTCAGCGCGATCTTGGGCAATTGAGTGGTCTTGCCCGAACCGGTCTCGCCACAGACGATGATGACCTGGTGGGCGGCCAAGGCCGCGGCGATCTCATCGCGCCGCGCCGAAACCGGCAGCTCGGGCGGAAAATCCGGCGTCGGCAGCGCGGCACGACGGGCGGCATAGGCAGCGCGGGAACGCACGAGCAGCGTCTCGAGATCGGCCTGCAGACGGGCGTGCTGCTCCGCTGCGCGCGGCGCGCGCGAGAGATCCCTCGCCAATCGACGCAATCGTGGCCGGTCGGCGCTCAGGCAATCATCGAAGTTCGGCGTATCGGCCGGGCGGCGTGCGCCCCGTTGTTCAGCCCTCATGGATCCGTATCGGCGTCGTCAGGGCGCGCATTATCCTCCGCATCGCCCCCTTGTTGGCGTCGCAGTGCGACAATGGCGGCTGACACCGTACGCGCCGAACGCCGAGCCCGACCATGCCAGCCACAGCCATTGCCGCCGTCGTATACAAGCCCACCGACAACATCGAGGCCCTGCTCGCCCAGGCTGCACGCGCGCTCGCGGCAGACGGCGTGAAACTCGGCGGCGTGCTGCAGCACGACATCGCCACCGTCATTGACGACCCCTGCGCCATGGAGCTGGAGAACCTGGAGACCGGCGAGAGCATCCCGCTGTCGCAGGAGCTCGGACGCGGCTCGGTGGCCTGCCGGGTCGACCCCGACGCGCTGGCACGCGGCTCGGTTGCGGTGCGCGGCGCGATCGAACGCGGTGTCGATCTGGTCATCATCAACAAGTTCGGCGCCCAGGAGGTCTCGGGCGCCGGCCTGCGCGACGAGATGGGCGAAACGGTGATGGCTGGCGTGCCACTATTGACGGCCGTTGGCGAGCGCTTCCTCGGCGAATGGAAGAACTTCACCGGCGACGAAGGTGCGCTGCTGCCGCCCACGCTCGAGGCCGTCCTCGACTGGTGGTCAGCGCTGCCTGGGCAGGCATAGGCAATGGACTGTCGCTCGGGCTGCGCTGCCTGTTGCATCGCCCCCTCGATCTCCTCGGCCATCCCAGGCATGGCGCAGGGCAAACCGGCTGGCGTGCGCTGCATCCAGCTCGACGCCTCAAACCGCTGCCAGCTCTTCGGCGACCCGCGCCGGCCCGCGGTGTGCACCAGCCTGCAGCCCTCCATCGAAATGTGCGGCAGCGAGCAGGCGCACGCGCTGCGCTACCTGGACAGGCTCGAAGCACTCACCGCCGCCTGAGCGCTCCCAACGGTTCGGCGGACAACCGCCGAAGGCGACCGTGTCACGCATTCGGCATTGCCGCCGCAGTGCAACATCCCGGGGGCTATAATCCCGCCGCCCCCTTTCCCCACACCCAAGCCGCATGGACCTCTCTCTCCTTCTCGTCGCCCTCATCCTCGGAATCGTAGAGGGCCTGACCGAATTCCTGCCCGTGTCCTCCACCGGCCACCTGATCATCGTAGGCGACCTCCTCGGCTACAACGATGACACCAGCAAGGTATTCAAGATCGTCATCCAGCTCGCCGCCATCCTCGCCGTGTGCTGGGACTACCGCGAGCGCCTGATCAAGGTCGCCGTCGGCCTGCCCACGCAACCAAGCGCACAGCGTTTCGTGTGGATGCTGTTCATCGGCTTCCTGCCCGCGGCCATCCTCGGCCTGATGTTCCACTCCACGATCAAGGGCCTGCTGTTCAACCCGATCACGGTGGCGACCGCACTGGTGGTGGGCGGGCTGATCATCCTGTATGTGGAAAAGCGCGCCTATCACCCGCGCATCAACGACGTCGACGAGATGCGCTGGCCCGACGCGCTCAAGGTCGGCTTCGCGCAGGCGCTGGCGATGATTCCCGGCACCTCGCGCTCGGGCGCCACCATCATGGGCGGACTGATCTTCGGCCTGTCGCGCAAGACGGCAGCGGAGTTTTCCTTCTTCCTGGCGATCCCGACCATGTTCGCCGCCACCGCCTACGATCTGTACAAGAACTGGGCGCTGCTGCGGATCGAAGACCTGCCCGTGTTCGCGGTCGGCTTCGTCGCCTCCTTCATCGCCGCCATGTGGGCGGTGAAGAGCTTCATCAAGTTCATCTCCAACCACACCTTCATCGTCTTCGCCTGGTACCGCATCGCCTTTGGCATCTTCGTGCTGGCAACGTGGTACTTCGGCTGGGTCGAATGGTCCGAGCCCTGATCGAGGAACACACGATGATCGTCTACCTGCATGGTTTCCGCTCCGCCCCGGCCTCGATCAAGGCCCAGGCGCTCAAGGCGCGCATGACCGAGCGCGGGCTTGCCGAGCAGTTCTGGTGCGAGCAACTGCCCGTATCGCCGCGCGCCGCGATCGCGCTCGCCGAGGACGCGATCGCCCGCACCCGCGCCGCCGGCCTGGAGCCGGCGGTGGTCGGCAGTTCGCTCGGCGGCTACTACGCCACCTGGCTCGCCGAACGCCACAACCTGCGCGCGGTGCTGGTCAATCCGGCGGTCGTCGCGCCGCTCTCGCTCGAGGCATACATCGGCACGCAGGACAACATGTACACCGGCGCGCGCTTCGAATTCACCCGCACCCACATCGACGAGCTGCGCGCCCTGGAAGTGGCAACGATCACCCGCCCGGAACGCTACTGGCTGCTGGTTGAAACCGGCGACGAGGTGCTCGACTACCGCCACGCAGTACAGCGCTACACCGGCGCCCGGCAGACTGTGCTCGAGGGCGGCGACCACGGCTTTTCGCGCTGGAGCGACTACCTCGACGCGGTGATAGACTTCACCTGCCCCTGACGCCCGGCTGCCACCGATGAGCACCTACGACACCACCCCCAGCACACTGGACGCAGCCCAAGGCGCCGCACCAGGCTTCGACCCGCGCCGCTTCAAGGCCATGGAGCGCGCCGGTTTCAATCGCATCGCCGCACGCTATGCCGAAGGGGCGCACTTGCGCGCGGACCTCGCCGCAGCCCTGCTCGACGCCGCCGCGCTTGCGCCGGGACAGCGCGTGCTCGACCTCGCCAGCGGCCCCGGCCTGCTCGCACGCGACGCCGCGCTGCGCGTTGCCCCCGCCGGCACCGTGCTCGCCACCGATATCGCCGAAGGCATGCTCGCCGAGGGCGCGCGCCGCTGTGGCGAGCATGCCGAGGCGCCCTGCTTCGCGGCGACCGACGCCGAGCACCTGTGCCTGGCCGATGCCAGCGTGGACCGCGTGCTCGCCGGCCTCGCACTGTTCATCTTCCCGCAGCCCGAACGCGCGCTCGCCGAGATGCACCGCGTGCTCGTGCCCGGTGGGCAGATCGCGCTGTCGGTGTGGGGCACGCGAGAAACCGTGCCACTGATACACCGCGCGCAGGACACCATCGCCCGCCTGCTGCCGGCGCCCAAGGTCGCCCGCCCCTCGGTGTTCCGCTACGGCAAACCGGAAGTCCTGGCACAGACGCTGAGCGCGGCCGGTTTCATTAACGTCGACATCCGCACATGTACGTTCAGCTGTCACTTCGACAGCGCCGAGGCCTACTGGCAGGCCTTCCTCGACCTCGCGGGTGGCGCTGCCGAAGCCCTCGGCCGGCTGCCCCAGGCAACGCAGGAGGCGCTACAGGCGGCAGTCGCCGACGAGCTGGCCGATCATCGCTGCAGTGACGACCGCGGCGGTTACCTGCTGCAAGCTCACACCCTGATTGCCACCGCTACGCGTCAATGACCCTGTAGCCCCGTGTCGCCTGCGGCTCAGCACCTGCACGGCACGAATGCGCAGCAAGCACCCCCCTGTCCACCTCACGCCCCGTCACCCAGCCCACTCCACGCCAAAGCTTCGCTCGTGCCCACGCCTTCCCCCCATACCCACGCGCGCAACGGCATGCTGGCCGCGCTGACCGCCTTCTGCATCTGGGGGCTGGCGCCGCTCTACTTCCGCGCCATCGGCAGCGTGCCGCCGTTCGAGATCGTCGCCCATCGTGTGTTGTGGTCAGCCCTGTTCCTCGCCGGCCTGCTCGCGCTAATCCCTTCGACCGGCGGATTCGCTCGCGTGCGCGCGGTCCTCGCGCAACCCCGCCTGCTCGCGCTGCTCACCCTCACCGCACTCCTGACCAGCAGTAACTGGCTGGTCTTCATCTGGGCGATCGACGCCGGTCGCTTGCTCGAGGCCAGCCTAGGCTACTTCATCAACCCACTCGTCAGCGTGGCCCTGGGCGCGATCTTCCTTGGCGAGCGCCTGCGCCCGCTGCAAGCGGCAGCAGTGGCGATCGCCTGTGCCGGCGTGGGCTGGCGGGTTTGGCAGCTGGGCAGCCCGCCATGGATCGCCATCTTCCTCGCCGGCACCTTCGGCCTCTACGGCCTGTTGCGCAAGCGCGCCCCAGTGGAGGCCGCAAGCGGCCTGTTCATCGAGACCCTCCTGGTAGCACCGCTGGCGCTGGCGTGGCTGGTCTGGCTGGGCGCACAGAACGCACTCACCTTCGGTGCCGGCACGACCGTCGACTGGCTGCTACCGCTCTCGGGCATCCTCACAGCGGTACCACTGACGCTGTTCGCAGTCGGTGCGCGGCGACTGCCGCTCGCCACCGTGGGTTTCCTGCAGTACCTCGCGCCCAGCCTCAACTTCCTGGTCGCGGTCGTGATCTTCCGCGAACCCCTGGACACTACCCAGCTCGTCGGCTTTGCCCTGATCTGGCTTGCACTCGCGGTGTACTCGGCCGACCTCATTCGCAGCGCGCGCAGATCAGGGAACACTGGATAGCCAGCGCGGCGCCGCGTGGAAGCCGCCCCACGCCCCCGCAAGCCCGGAGCAGCGGTGCGCAAGCGCGATACGACCGGCAACGCATCCGGAAATGGGGCTGACCGCCCGAATCCAGTAAACTAGCGCGCTTGCTTTCTTCAGGCGGATGCCGATGTTCGTGCTGTATGAAGAGGACGGGGCCTTCAAGGCCGGCACGATCCTCGCTGATAACGATGCCACCCTGCAGGTCGAGAACACCCACGGCAAACGGGTGAAGCTCAAGCGCGCCAATGTGCTGCTCGAGTTCCGCGACCCCGGCCCCTCCGACCTGCTCGCGCGCGCCGAGGCCGCGGCCGACGAGCTCGACATCGAGTTCCTGTGGGAAGTGTGCGGCGACGAGGAGTTCGCCTATGCCGACTTCGCTGCCGAGTACCAGGGTCACACGCCGACCGCGGTCGAGTCCGCCGCCATCCTGCTGCGCCTGCATTCGGCGCCGATCTGGTTCCATCGCAAGGGCAAAGGACGCTTCCGCAAGGCCCCTGCCGACATCCTTCAGGCCGCGCTCGCGGGCCTGGAGAAGAAGCGCCAGCAAGCCGCTGCGATCGAGCACATGCGCGCCGAGCTGGTCGCTGGCCGCCTGCCCGCCGAGCTCGCCGCCCTGCTGCCGCAGGCGCTCTACCGCCCCGACCGCAACCGCCCCGAGATCAAGGCGCTCGAGGCCGCCTGCGTCGACAGCGGGCTGTCGGCCGCACGCCTGCTGCTGAAGTGTGGCGCGCTCGCCTCGAGCTACGACTTCCACTACAACCGCTTCCTGTTCCAGAACTTCCCCGAGGGCCCGGACTTCCCCGCCTTCGAGCCACCGGTGACGCCGGCCGACCTGCCGCGCGCGGAAGTCGCCGCGTTCTCGATCGACGACGCCTCCACCACCGAGATCGACGATGCCTTCTCGGTCACACCGCGACCCGAAGGCGGCTGGCGCATCGGCATCCATATCGCAGCCCCGGCGCTCGGCTTCGCCCGTGGCTCGGGCCTGGACGCGATCGCCCGCCGACGGCTGTCCACGGTGTACATGCCGGGCAACAAGATCACCATGCTGCCCGACGAGGTGGTGCAGGGCTTCACTCTGGCCGAAGGCCGTGACTGCCCGGCGGTATCGCTGTACCTCGACGTGACACCAGGCCTGGCCATCGTCGCCGAGCACAGCCGGGTCGAGATGGTGCCGATCGTCGCCAACCTGCGGCATCACGACATCGAGCCGGTGTTCAACGACGAGACCGTGCACACTGGCCTGGCCGACTTCCCCTGGAAGCAGGAACTGTCCCTGCTGTGGGATCTCGCCACCGTGCTCGAGGCCGGACGCGGCAAGGCAGGCGGCAACGAGGACCGCATCGACTTCGGCTTCAGCGTGGACTGGAACATCGATACCGCCGACGGCCCCGGCCACGTCAGCATCAGCCGTCGGCTGCGCGGCTCGCCGATGGACAAGCTGGTGGCCGAGCTGATGATCTACGCCAACATGACCTGGGGCAAGCTGCTCGACGCCTCTGGCATCCCCGGCCTGTACCGCGCCCAGGGCGGCGGCAAGGTGCGCATGACCACGGTCGCCGCGCCGCACGAAGGCCTGGGCGTGGATTGCTACGCGTGGTCGAGCTCGCCGCTGCGTCGCTACGTCGACCTGGTCAACCAGTGGCAGATCATCTCGGTGCTGCAGGGCACCCCGCCGGCCTTTGCACCCAAGTCCGCCGACCTGATGGCCGCACTGCGCGATTTCGAGCTCACCTATGCCGAATACGCCGAGTTCCAGCGTGGCATGGAGCGCTACTGGTGCCTGCGCTGGCTGCGCCAGCACGGCCGCGGCGAGGTCGAGGCCACTGTTCTGCGCGAGAACGTGGTGCGCCTGACCGAGGTACCGCTGGTGTTCCGCGTACCGTCGATGCCGCTGCAACTCCCCGGCAGCCGGGTAAGGCTTCACGTCGAGCACACCGACCTCCTCGACGTCGAGGTCGAGGCCCGCTTCGTGGCGATCCTGGCCGAGCCGGAGGCACGAGACTTCAGCGAGGCCGGCTTCGGCTTCGCCTGAGCCGGCCGTCATCGAACCGCCATGGCACCGCCCGGCACGCCCCCCTCCGAACCCTCCGCAACGCCGGCACAGCGCGGCACGCAGGGCGTGAGAGGCAGGCTGCGCCGCCTCGGCGGGCCGCTGCTGCTGGCGGCATTCGCCCTCTCGCTGCTGCTGCACGGCCTGCTGCTGCTCGTTCAGTTCCGCCTGCCCGAGAGCAAGCCGACGCGCGACAAGGGACTGGAGGTCGTGCTGGTCAACACCCGCCACGCCCAGGCGCCGGAGAAGGCCGAGGTGTTCGCCCAGGCCAACGTTGATGGTGGTGGCAACACCGAGCAGGACGCACGCCCGAGCACGCCGCTGCCACCACAACCGAACCGCCAGGACGGCGACGCCCTGGTCGAGGCCAAGCGCTTGGCGCCCGCGCCGGTGCAGGAGCAGAAACCGGTGATCACGCGCGACAAGGCGCCAGCCAAGGTCGCCGCGGCGCCGAAGAAGGTCGAGCAGCCGGCACCAACCCCCGAGCCCGAACCGCGCCTGAGCGGGCTCGACCTGCTCGACAGCGCTGCTGCCGTGGCCCGGCTCGAGGCGCAGATCGACCGCGACCTGCAGGAGCTCGCGAAACGCCCGCGCAAGAAGTTCATCGGCGCGCGTGCACAGGAATACCGCTTTGCCCAGTACGTCGAGGACTGGCGCCAGAAGGTCGAGCGCATCGGCACCCTGAACTATCCGGAAGCGGCGCGCGGCAAGCTCTATGGCAGCCTGTTGCTGTCCGTCACCATCCGCGCCGACGGCTCGGTGGACAAGGTCGGCGTGCATCGCAGCTCGGGCCACAAGCTGCTCGACGACGCGGCGGTTCGCATCGTCGAGATGGCCGCGCCCTACGCGCCCTTCCCGCCTGACATCCGCAAGGACTACGACGTGATCGAGATCACCCGCACCTGGACCTTCACCAACCGCGACCAGGTGCGCGCCAACTGAGACCCCGCCCATGGACCGCTACGCCGTCATCGGCAACCCGATCGCCCACAGCAAGTCGCCGCAGATCCACGCCGCCTTTGCCCGCCAGACCGGCCAGACACTGAGCTACGAGGCCCTGCTCGCGCCGCTGGACGGCTTCGTGCGCGCAGTCGAGGACTTCCGCGCCGAGGGCGGACGCGGCATGAACGTCACCGTCCCCTTCAAGCTCGAAGCCTTCGCCCTGTCCACGCGGCACACGCCGCGCGCCGAACTGGCCGGCGCGGTCAACACACTCGCGTTCGGGGACGACGGCATCCTCGGCGACAACACCGATGGCGCCGGCCTGGTGCGCGATCTCATCGTCAACCTCGGCTGCACGCTCGGCGGACGCCGCGTCCTGGTTCTGGGTGCCGGCGGCGCCACCCGCGGCGCCCTGCTGCCGCTGCTCGACTGCCGGCCCGCCACGCTCGTCGTCGCCAACCGCAGCCCGGCCAAGGCCGACGAACTGGTCGCCCTCTTCACCCCCCATGCCGGACGCGCCGCGCTCGCGGCCAGCAGCTTCGACGCCCTTGCCGGTCATGGCTTCGACGTCGTCATCAATGCCACCTCGGCCAGCCTGTCCGGCGCGCTGCCACCCCTGCCATCCGGCCTGTACGCCCCCGGGGCACTCGCCTACGACATGATGTACGGCCGTGGCGACACCCCCTTCATGGCCGCGGCGCGCACGCAGGGCGCGGCGCGCGTGGCCGACGGTCTGGGCATGCTGGTCGAGCAGGCCGCCGAGAGCTTCACGCTGTGGCGGGGGGTACGCCCCGATACCGCGGCAGTGCTGGCCGAACTACGCCGCCAGCTCGATGCTGGCTGAGTGCCCATGAGCGCAGCCGGCATGCGGCGCGCACTGGGTTGGCTGGGCCGCGGCCTGGCCATCGCAGTGCTCCTGCTGCTGTTCTGGCAGGCGGTGATCTTCACCCAGATCGTATGGTGGAGCCGCTTCGATCCCGACAGCACGCGCTTCATGCGCATGCGCCTGGCCGAGTTGCAGAAGACGGACCCCAACGCCCGCCTGCGTCACGAGTGGGTGCCCTACGAGCGCATCTCCATCCACCTCAAGCGCGCGGTGGTCGCAGCCGAGGACGACCGTTTCCTGGACCACCGCGGCTTCGACTGGGAGGGCATCCAGCGCGCGCTCGAGCGCAATGCCGAACGCGGCCGGCTGGCCGCCGGCGGCTCGACGATCAGTCAGCAGCTCGCCAAGAACCTCTTCCTGTCGCCCTCGCGCAGCTGGCTGCGCAAAGGCCAGGAGGCGGTGATCACGGTGATGATCGAGGCGACCTGGGACAAGCGTCGCATTCTCGAGGTCTACCTCAATGTCGCCGAATGGGGCAACGGCGTGTTCGGGGCGGAAGCGGCAGCACGCCACTACTACGGCCGCCCGGCTGCCAGCCTGGGGCCGGCAGAGGCGGCAAGGCTGGCCGTCATGCTGCCCAACCCTCGCCGCTACGAACGCAGTTTCGGCCCCCGCCTGGCCACCCACGCCAGCCGCGTGCAACGACGCATGGTGCATTCTCAGGTGCCGTGATGCGGCGCAACGAAAAATTCACCTGCCGTGACATGTTCAGGGTCGCCTGCGCCCGCCCAAGCCCGTAGAATTCCGCTTTTCCGCCCCGCCCGCCCCCAGCCTCCCTCCCACAAGGCCGTGCGATGACCGAGCCCGAAGAACTCCACCCCGACGACGTCCAGCACCACCTGCGCGAGGTGCAGGACCTGCTCGCACGCCAAAAAGTGGTGGAAGGGCTCGTGCACCGCCAGGACATGCCGCGCCATGAGCTGGTCGAGACCCTGGTGCACAAGCAGCACGAAGCCGGGCTGCGCACCAAGCTCGACAGCCTGCACCCGGCCGACATCGCCTACATCCTCGAGGCCCTGCCGCGCGAAGAACGCCTATACGTGTGGGACCTGGTCAAGGCCGAGCGCGACGGCGAGATCCTGCTCGAGGTTTCGGACGCAGTTCGCGAGTCCCTGATCGAGACCATGGCGCCGGAAGAGCTCAAGGCCGCCGCCGAATCGCTCGACGCCGATGAGCTTGCCGACCTTGCCCCCGACCTGCCGCCCGAGGTCATCCAGGACGTCTTCCAATCGCTAGACACCGAGGGTCGCGAGCAGTTGCGCGCGGCCATGTCCTACCCTGAGGACTCGGTCGGCGCGCTGATGGACTTCGACATGGTGACGGTACGCGAGGACGTCAGTCTCGAAGTCGTGCTGCGCTACCTGCGCCGCTTCGACGAGCTGCCCGACCATACCGACAAACTCTTCGTGGTCGATCGCGAGGATCACCTCAAGGGCATCCTGACGCTCGAGTCCCTGCTCATCAACGACCCCGAACTCGAGGTCGCCGATGTGATGCGCTCGGAAACGGTGATCAGCTTCACGCCCGAAGACGAGGCCGATGAGGCCGCGCAGGCATTCGAGCGCTACGACCTCGTCTCGGCACCAGTCGTTGACGGCGAGAAACGCGTGATCGGCCGCCTGACGGTGGCCGACGTGGTCGATTACATCCGCGAGGAGTCCGAGGCCGAAATCCTCAGCCACGCCGGTCTGCGAGAGGAGGAAGACATCTTCGCCTCGGTGTGGAGCTCGGTGAAGAACCGCTGGGCCTGGCTGGCGATCAACCTGGTCACCGCCTTCATCGCCTCGCGCGTGATCGGCGCCTTCGAAGGCTCGATCGAAAAGCTGGTGGCGCTCGCTGCGCTGATGCCCATTGTCGCCGGCATCGGCGGCAACTCGGGCAACCAGACGATCACCATGATCGTGCGTGCGATCGCGATGGGCCAGGTCGAGCAGTCGGCGATGAACCGCCTGCTCAAGAAGGAACTCGGCGTCGCGCTGTTCAACGGTCTGGTATGGGGTAGCCTGCTCGGCGTACTGGCGTGGTGGCTGTATGGCAATGTCGAGCTTGGCATGGTAATGACCGCGGCGATGACCCTGAACCTCTTGCTCGCTGCCAGCGCCGGCGTGCTGATCCCGATGATCCGCATCCGCCTCGGCGCCGACCCGGCGCTGGGCAGTTCGGTGATGATCACCGCGCTGACCGACTCGGGAGGCTTCTTCATTTTCCTGGGGCTGGCGACGATATTCCTGCTTTGAGCGCGGCGGCTTGCGCCCTGCCGTAGGAGCGGCGCGAGCCGCGAGCTTTTTCGGGCGCTTCCGATCCGCCACGTCGCCTTCTGACCGTCGCGGCTGGCGCCGCTCCTACGACGACCCCACGCGCCGCTGTTCGCTGTAGGAGCGGCGCGAGCCGCGAGCCTTTTCGGGCGCTTCCGATCCGCCACGTCGCCTTCAACCCCTCGCGGCTGGCGCCGCTCCTACGACGACCCCACGCGCCGTTGTTCGCTGTCGGAGCGGCGCGAGCCGCGAGCTTTTTCGGGCGCTTCCGATCCGCCACGTCGCCTTCAACCCCTCGCGGCTGGCGCCGCTCCTACGACGACCCCACGCGCCGCTGTTCGCTGTAGGAGCGGCGCGAGCCGCGAGCTTTTTCGGGCGCTTCCGATCCGCCACGTCGCCTTCAACCCCTCGCGGCTGGCGCCGCTCCTACGACGACCCCACGCGCCGTTGTTCGCTGTAGGAGCGGCGCGAGCCGCGAGCTTTTTCGGGCGCTTCCGATCCGCCACGTCGCCTTCAACCCCTCGCGGCTGGCGCCGCTCCTACCGGAGCTTCGTCGCGCGCAGCGAGGGGCTGGACAGGGTCGCGGCCTGCTTACCGCGGCGGCCTCAAGCCAGGCCGGCGAACACCTCGCGCGCGGCCGCCACCGTGGCGTCGATCTCGGCAGCGCCATGCGCTGCCGATACGAAACCCGCCTCGAAGGCCGAGGGCGCGAAATAGTGGCCTGCCTCCAGCATGGCATGGAAGAAGCGGTTGAAGCGCTCCTTGTCCGAAGCCATCACATCGGAGAACGACGCCGGGACCTTATCGGCGAAATAGACGCCGAACATGCCGCCGACCGAATCCGCACTGAAGGTGACACCGGCATCCTTGGCTGCAGCGGTGAGACCGCAGACCAGGCGTTGAGTGCTCGCAGCCAAGCCCTCGTAGAAGCCGGGCTCGCGCGTCAGCTTCAGTGACACCATGCCTGCCGCCACTGCCACCGGGCTGCCCGACAGCGTACCGGCCTGATAAACGCTGCCCAGCGGTGCGATTTTTTCCATGATGTCGCGGCGGCCGCCGAAAGCCCCAACCGGCATGCCGCCGCCGATCACCTTGCCAAGCGTTGTCAGGTCGGGCGTGATGCCGTAGAGCCCGGCCACGCCCTGCGGGCCGACACGAAAGCCCGTCATGACCTCGTCGAAGATCAGTACCGCGCCGTACTCGGTGCAGATCCGGCGCAGGCCCTCGAGGAAGCCCGGCTGCGGCTTGATCAGGTTCATGTTGCCGGCCACCGGCTCGACGATGATGGCGGCGATCTCACCGGCGCGCGCCTTGAACACGTCCTCGACCTGCTGCAGGTCGTTGTAGTCGAGCACGATGGTGTGCTTGGCGAAATCGGCCGGTACGCCACCGGACGACGGGTTGCCGAAGGTGAGCAGGCCGGAGCCAGCCTTCACCAGCAGGCTGTCGGCATGACCGTGGTAGCAGCCCTCGAACTTGACGATAGCATCGCGACCGGTAAAGCCCCGCGCCAGGCGGATCGCGCTCATCGTCGCTTCGGTGCCGGAACTGACCAGGCGCACCATGTCGACCGCGGGCAGAAGTTCGCAGATCAGCTCTGCCATCTCGACCTCGCTCTCGGTCGGCGCGCCGAAGGACAAGCCCTTGAGCGCGGCCTCGCGCACCGCCTCGACAATGGCGGGATGGGCGTGGCCGGCGATGGCCGGCCCCCAGGAGCCGACGTAGTCGATATAGGCCTTGCCATCGGCATCCCACACCCGGGCGCCCTCGGCGCGCGCCAGGAAGCGCGGCGTGCCGCCGACCGAGCGGAAGGCACGCACCGGCGAATTGACACCGCCCGGAATGGTCTGCTGGGCACGCTGGAAGAGGGTTTCGTTACGACTGGTCATGGTGCATTCGTCCTGGACTGCTTGCGAAAGGCGACATTGTGGCGCCCGCATGCGGCGCCGGTCCACCGTCCACATCAAGAACCGTCGCGCCCGCAGACTGACGCGCTAGAACAGGAGGCGGTATGCGCGCGCACGCGCCGCAGGGTCAGCAGCGCCGAAAACGTCGTTCACCACCGCCAGCAGGTGCGCGCCTGCGTCCACCACCTGCGCCGCATTCTCGAGCGTGATGCCGCCGATCGCCGCAACCGGCAGGCCCAGTTCGCGCCGGGCGCGGCTTATCAGTGCGAACGGCGCCGGCGGTGCATTCGGCTTGGTCTGCGAGGGAAACATCGCACCGAAGGCAATGTAGCTGGCCCCCACCTCGGCACCCTCAGCGGCGCGCGCCCAATCGGCATAGCAAGTCAGACCGAGGATGCGATCACGGCCAAGGGCTTCGCGCGCCGCAGCCGGCAGACCGTCGTCACGGCCGAGGTGGGCGCCATCTGCGTCGAGTTCGAGCGCCAGCGCAAGGTCGTCATTGATGATGAAGGGCACGCCGGCGCGACGGCAGAGCGCCTGCAGCGCCCGTGCCTGAATACGGCGCAGTCGTGCATCGGCGACCTTGCTGCGGTACTGCAGCAGCACCGGGGCGCCCGCGAGCACTTGCTCGGTGAGTTCGAGCAGGCGCGCCGTGTCCGGCGTGTCGGGGGTAACGGCATACAGGCCACGTAGCGTCGTGGCAGCAGATTCGGTCGACAGCTCAGTCATCGCCACCATCCTTGCCGCGCGCCCAGAAGAAGCGGTCTGGCAGTGGCTGGCCCATGCCGGCGCGGTAGGCATGGCGCAGTGTGTGGTGGGTGAACTCCTGCGCCTCGCGCACCGCCTCGGGAAGCGCCATGCCATGGGCAAGCGCCGCCGCTGCCGCCGCCGCGAGGGTTGTTCCCGCCCCCAGGAAGCTGCCCTGCAGGTGCGACCATGCATCCGTGCGCACGACGCCGTCCTGGCCGAACAAGGTATTGACCACTTGCGGCCCATGCCCCCGGGCGCCAGTGAGCAAGACGAACTCGGTGCCGCAGCCAAACAGGCGGGCGAGCACTTCGTCACTGGCGGGATCGGGCACCACTGCATCTTCATCCGCATCGTCCTCGTCGGCCTCGGTCATACCCGCAAGCAGGCACAACTCATGGTAGCCAGCCACCAGCAAGGTGGTCTGCGGCAGGATCAGGTCCGACAGGGCGGCAACGATCTCATCACCGTCATCGCCCATGGCGACTGCCGCCTGCAGGGCGGGCTCCACCACCAGCGGCACCTCGGGATAGTCGGACAGGATCTCGGCGATCAAGGCGACATTCTCGACGCTGCCGCAGAAACCGAGCTTGAACGCAGCGACCGGCACGTCCTCCAGCACGGTGCGCGCCTGCATGACGATCAGTTCGGGCTCGACCGGCCACACCTCGTGGATGCCGCGTGTATCCCGCACCAGCGCAGCGGTCTGCACTGGCAGCGGATGGCACCCCATGCTGGCCAGGGTCAGAACTTCGGCAGCAAGGCCTCCGCCCGCGGTCGCATCGGCCGCAGACAGGCACATCACACAGGGCGGGGTCTCAGGAATGGCTATGGGCATGAACGCTGACTGAAGAACTGCGCCACTCGGGCGCGACGGTGAATGCGGTAATATGCGGCGAATTCTAACCGCTGGGCTCGGGGCACAGCGCCTCGAGTCAGGAGTAATCATGGCCGATCGCGATTACAAGACCTACATGTGCCTCATCTGCGGCTTCATCTACGACGAGGCCGCCGGCCTCCCCGAGGAGGGCATTGCGCCGGGAACGCGCTGGGAGGACGTCCCGCCGAACTGGACCTGTCCGGAATGCCAGGCACGCAAGGAAGATTTCGAGATGGTGGAGATCTGAGCGGCGGACTGTCGCACTCCCGCCCCTTTGGACGTTTTGGCAGGAAAGCAGCATGGATATTGCCGGCCTGAAGGTCATGATCATCGATGACAGCAACACCATCCGCCGCAGTGCCGAGATCTTTCTCGGCCAGGCCGGATGCGAGGTACTGCTCGCCGAGGACGGCTTCGACGCCCTGGCGAAGATCACCGACCACCGCCCGGACGTGATCTTCGTAGACATCATGATGCCCAGGCTGGACGGCTACCAGACCTGTGCCCTGATCAAGAAGAACGCCCGCCTGGCATCGACGCCGGTGATCATGCTGTCCTCCAAGGACGGTCTGTTCGACCGCGCTCGCGGACGCATGGTCGGCTCCGACGAGTACCTGACCAAGCCATTCACCAAGGACAGCCTGCTCAAGGCAGTCGCCAACCACGCGGCGCGCGGCGGCGCGCGCTGAGCATTCAACCTGCAGGACCCGACGATGCCGATCCGCAAGATTATGGTGGTGGACGATTCGCCCACCGAGCGCCTGTCGCTACAGGAGCTTCTCACCCGTAACGGCTACCAGGTGATCACCGCCGAGGGTGGCGAAGAGGCCGTCACCCGTAGCAAGACCGAGCTGCCCGATCTGATCCTGATGGACGTCGTGATGCCCGGCATGAACGGCTACCAGGCCACGCGCACGATCAGCCGCAGCGAAACGACGCGCGAGATCCCGATCATCATGTGCACAAGCAAGGGCCAGGAAACCGACAAGATCTGGGGGATGCGCCAGGGCGCTTTTGCCTACTTGGTGAAGCCCGTCGACCACGAAGAACTCCTTGCCCGCATCCGGGCCCTTGGCTGAGACCGGACATGGCCCGCGGCAGCCTGCGTGAATTTCAGGAGCACCTCGCCCGCCGGCTCGCCGAGTCCAAGACGGCAGAACGGCGCGGCCTGCTCGGTTTCCAGTGCGGCAACGAGAACTGGGTGATCGAGCTTGCCGAGGCAGGCGAGATCCTTCCCCCACCTGCACTGGCCGAAGTCCCGCTCACCCGCCTCTGGTACCGAGGGCTGGCCAACGTACGCGGCACGCTCTACAGCGTGGTCGACCTGGCGCAGTTCTGCGGCCAGCCCCCCATCGTGGCAGCGGGCCGGGCGCGCTTGCTGCTGGTCGGCGCCCGCCTGGGCATTCACTGCGCCCTGCTCGTCTCGGCGTCGTCCGGCCTGCGCAGCCACGAGGACTTCGAAACCGACCCGAACGCTGACGGGCGCCCCTGGGTGGCGCGCCGACTGCGCGACCTGCAGGGTCGGATCTGGCACCAACTGGACGTGGCGCGCCTGCTTGCCCATCCCGACTTTCTCGACGCGGGCCTGCACTGATACCGCACGCATGCACGCGAACCGAACCCACACAATGACGATCGAGCATCCGACATGGCCATGACACTGTTCGGCAGCAAGCCCTCCAGCGACAACACCGACGGCAGCACCATCATCGACACCGGCGCCGGCAAAGCCGGTGCCCCGGCAGCGCGCAAGGACGAGAGCGCCATTGGTACCCGCCTGCGCAGCCTGGGCGCCCTCTTTGTCCTCCTCGGCGCAGCCAGTGCAGGCCTGCTCGTGTTCCAGGCCCGTGAATCGGCCACCGCGACCTTGCAGGTGCGCGCGGCAGGCGAACTGCAGTTCCTCTCTCAGCAACTCGCCAACGCGGCCCCACCGGCTGCGCGCGGCGACGCTGCGGCGCTGAGCGCGTTGGGCGATGCGCGCAGCCGCTTCGGCACCCTGCTCGGCGCCCTTGGCCAGGGCGGCGCAGTCGACGGTGGCACGATGGCGGCCCTGCCTGAACATGCACGCCCCCATCTTCAGCAGCTCGAACAATCCTGGCAGCAGATAGCAAGCGACGCCGGCCAGCTCACCGGACAAGGCCCGGTATTGGTCGAGGCGAAGGCTGCCGCAGCGGTGATCGTCGAGCGAGCGCCGACGCTGCAGGCGCTTGCAGAACGTGCCGCCGGCCTGCTCGTGCTGGGTGAGGCAAGCACCGGGGAGATCGTGGCCGCCCACCGCCTGGCCACGCTCTCCCAGGGGATTGCCAATGCCGCGACGACGCTGCAGCTCGCCGACACCCTGCCACCGGATCTCGGCGCCCGCCTGACGCAAGATACGGAAGCCCTGCTCAATCAGTTCGAGCGCCTCCGCCGCACGAACGCCAACGGCAACTACGCAGGCCTGTTCACCGAACTCGAGAACGGCATCGGCAGCGTGCGCGAAGCGGCCACCGCTCTCGCCGAGCCCTTCGAGCCCCTCGCCGCCAGTCGCACCGCCGCACAGCGCATCCAGTCGGACGCGCGCACCCTGGGTGCTTCGGCCGCTGCGCTCGGCACCACGCTCATCGGCACCTCGAGCGCCATTGGCCCGCTCAATGCGGGTGCGGCGCTCTGCACGCTGCTCGCCCTTGTCGTGCTGCTGTTGATGGCCCGCACCTACCGCGCGGATGTCGCGCAGCGTCGCCAGGAAGCCGAGCGCCAGCGCCAGGATGCAGAGAACGAGCGCAACCACACCCAGCAGGCCATCCTGCGGCTGATGAACGAAATGGGCGACCTCGCCGACGGCGACCTCACCGTGCGCGCGACGGTCACCGAGGACATCACCGGCGCCATCGCCGACTCGGTCAACTACACCATCGAGGAGCTCTCCGTCCTCGTCGGCCGCATCAACGATGCCGCCTCCCGCGTCACCTCCGCCACCGAAACCGCGCAGCGCACCTCGACCGAGTTGCTGGCCGCAACCGATCGCCAGTCCCAGGAGATCGAAGAGGCAGGCAACAGCGTCGAACACATGGCGCAGTCGATGTCCGAAGCGTCGGCACGCGCACTGCAGTCCGCACAGGTCGCACGCAGCTCGCTGCAAGCGGCACGCAAGGGCGCAGACGCGGTGGAAAACACCATCCGTGGCATGAACGACATCCGCGGCCAGATCCAGGAGACCGCGAAGCGGATCAAGCGCCTCGGCGAGTCCTCGCAGGAGATCGGCGAAATCGTCGAGCTGATCTCGGACATCACCGAACAGACCAACGTGCTGGCGCTCAATGCCGCCATCCAGGCCGCCTCGGCAGGCGAAGCGGGACGCGGCTTCACCGTCGTTGCCGAGGAAGTGCAGCGGCTCGCCGAACGCTCGGCCGAGGCGACCAAGCAGATCGCCGCGATCGTGAAGACCATCCAGACCGACACCCAGGATGCCGTCAGCGCGATGGAGAACGCCACCCGCAATGTGGTCGAAGGCGCCCAGCTGTCCGACGCCGCCGGCCAGGCGCTTGCCGAGATCGGCCAGTTCACGCAGGAAACCGCACGCCTGATCGAACAGATCTCGATCGACACCGAACAACAGGCCACCTCGGCGGGACGCGTCGCGGCAAGCATGAAGGACATCCTCGGCATCACCGAACAGACCACGCTTGGCACCAAGCAGACGGCGGTGTCGATCGGGCAGCTCGCCGAGCTCGCAGTCGAACTCAAGGGCTCGGTTTCGGGCTTCAAGGTCTGACCTCCGGCACGCGGAACCCCACCATGACAAACGCCACCGCGCCGGACCTCGGACCGCTGACCTGGGTCAAGGGCGAGATCGACGCCGCGCTTGCCCGGGCCGACGAAGGCCTGCAGGACGCCGGATCAGGCACATCCGCACTGCAGTTCGCGCAGACTCACCTCCATCAGGTCCGCGGCGCGCTGTCGATCGTGGGCCTGGACGGCCTCACTCAGTTCGCGGACACCCTCGAGCAACTGCTGGGCGACATGATCCGCGGCGAACAGCCGGCCGACCCGGCGCATCGGGCGCTCGCCCGACGCGCACTGGCCGTGATCGGCAACTACCTCGAGGAAATCGCCCACGGCGCGCCCGACCAGGCGCTGCGCCTGGCGCCGCATTACCTTGCCCTCGGTGCTGCCCGCGGCCTCAGCGATGCAGGACCGGTCGACCTGTTCCATCCCGACCTGTCGCGCCGCCCATCACTGCGCACGCCGGCACGGACGCCCACGGAAGACCTTGCCACCAGCCTGCGCGCAGCGCGCAGCCGCTTCGAGCGCGGCCTGCTCGACTGGCTGCGCAAGGGGCCGGCGAGCGACGGCGCGCGCGCCATGCGCGAAGCCATGGCCGAAGTCGAAGCGCTGCAGCGCGCGACCCCTACACACACCCTGTGGTGGGTGAGCCTGGGCTTCTTCGACACCCTGATCCACGACGACAGCACGCCAGACCCGGCGCTCAAGCGCCTGTGCGCACAGGTCGACGCGCAGTTCCGGCGCCTGCTTGCCGGGACACCTTCGGCACCCGACCGGCTTGTGCGCGAGCTGTTGTACCGCATTGCCACAAGCCCCACGCATACCCCGCAGCAAGCCGAGGTGAAAGCGTGCTGGCAGCTCGATGGACTGATCCCGGAGCCCGGAGCAGCAGTCAGCGAGACGCCGATCGCCCCCCTGCTCGAGCGCCTCAACCGACAGCTTGCCCAGGCCCGCGAGCACTGGGACGCATTCTGCTCAGGCACCGCCGTTGCGCTGGCCCAGTTCGACGACGCGCTCGAGGCGCTCAGTCTCGCTGCACGCCCGCTCGAACGTCCGGTCGCCCTGCGGCTGCTCGATGGCATGCTTGGCTTTGCGCGCTGGCTGCGCCGCGACCCGCTCCAGTTCACCGACGCAGGTGCGCTCGAACTCGCAACCGATCTGTTGATGCTCGAAACGGCTTTCGAGCGCCGCCCTCCCGATGCCGACCTTGCCCGGCGGGTGAATACCGCTCTCGCCCGCCTCGCGAGCCTGCAGCGCGGCGAGACGCTGCCCGAGGATGGAGGCGCCCTCGACCTCGGCAGCGCAGCCCAGTCGCAGGAGAAGGCGGCACTCGCCCAGGTCGCCAGGGAAATGCTCGCCAGCCTCGCCCTGGTCGAACAGGCGCTGGACGATTTCTTCCGCAACCAGGCCAAGCGCGAGCCGCTGCAGCACCTGCACAAACCGCTGCAGCAGATCATCGGCGCGCTGAGCATGCTCGGCGAAACCGACGCACTGCGCCTGGTGCGCGACGCCTCGACCCGTATCGCCGGTCTTGCCCACGCCGAGAGCAGCGACAGCCCGGGCGAGTTCGAAGCCCTTGCCCACACGCTCTCGGCCCTGGGCTTCTACATCGAGGCGCTGCCTCGCGGCAGCGTCCGCCTCGACGACTTGCTCAACCCGGGTGCGGCCCAGGCGCAGCCGGCGTCGGTCCAGGCCGCGGGCTACGCGGCCGCCGAGCTCGCCCCCGCCGGCGTGTGCACCGAAGCGGAGGCGGAACCCGCCCCGGCCTCCGAAGCCCGCGCATCCGCAGTGGACACGGCAATCGCCACGCCTGGCCCAACGGCGGCCCCTGCGCCGACGGCCCCGACACAGGCCACGGATGAACGCAGCGAGCCCGAGGCGCTGCCGCCGCAGGAGCGCGATGATGACGAGATCACGCTCATCGAAGACCTCGAAGACGCCGCGGCACTCGAATTCGACATCGCTCCACCGTTACTGGCCCCGCTCGAGATCCCGACCGCCACGCCAGCTGTGCAGGTGGCGAGCAGCGCCAGCCAGATCGATGCGGAACTGCTCGCGATCTTCATCGAGGAGGCCGTCGAGGTCCTCGCCACGGTGCGCGAGCACCTTGAACTGCTGCGCACGGAGCCGTCCGCGGGCGAGCATCTCATCACCATTCGTCGTGGCTTCCACACCTTGAAGGGCAGCGGCCGCATGGTCGGCCTGAGCGCGCTCGGCGAGGTAGCGTGGGCGGTGGAGCAAACGCTCAACCGCTGGTTGCAGCTGGACTGGCCGGTCACACCTGCCTTGCTGCATTTCGTCGATGACGGACAGCAACTGTTCGACAGCTGGGTGTCCAGCCTGCAGGCGGGCAGCGGCAGCATTCCCGATGCGCAAGCGCTGACCGCAGAAGCCGAGCGCCTGCGCGCTGCGGAAGAGCCCCCCCTCGCTCCGCCCCTTGCCCCGGAGTCGGCGCCGGAATGGTCGCCAGAGGCAGCGACGGACACCCGCATCGAAGCCGATGCAGGCGTCACCGCGCTCGACTTCCCCACCCTCGAGCTCGGCGACGAGGGTGAGATCCTGCCGCTACCGGCCCTGGGCGACGAAACCGTAGCGGTGGAACCGGCGCCGGCGGCGGAAACCGGGGTCACCATCGAAGCTGCCGACTATCTGCTCGATGGCGATATCGGTGACATCGGCATCATGCCCTCCACCGCCGAAGCCGATCAGCTCGACGCGGAAGAGGCCGTCGAGGATCTCGGCACGCCCGCAGCCGCCGCGGCCGAAGCCCCCTCGGCAGCACAGCCCAGCGCCGAGACGTCCGCCGGTGCCGAGACGTCCGCCGCTGCCGAGTCGATCGAACTCGACGGACAGTCGATCTCGCGAGCCTTGCACGAGCTCTACTGCATGGAGGCGGCACAGCACCTGGACGCTCTCGAGATCGAGTTCGAGCGCCTGCGTCTCGAAGGTAGCGGCGGCCCGACGCTGGCCGCACAACGCGCCGCCCATACGTACGCAGGCATCTCGGGCACTGCGAGGCTGACGGCGCCCCACCAGCTGGGGCGCGCACTCGAGCACGCGCTCGGGCGCCTGCGCGATGGTGGGCGCAGCCCGGATGCAAGCGAGCTCGAAGTACTCGACGCCAGCCTCGCCGCACTGCGGCAGATGCTCGACGACGTCTGCGCACTGCAGGCGCCCGAGCCGCAGCAAGCGCTTATCTGCGCACTCGATGCGGGCTTCCCGGCACAGCCGCCTGCGCCACCTGCCGAGCACGAAGACGTCATCGCTTCGCCAACAGACAATCAGGCGGGCGCAGGCGTCGAACCGATCGCACAAGTGGAACACGAGGACGTTGGCCACGATGTGCAGCCGAGCGCGGGCGCAGGCGGCGCTGCGCCGGTCAGCCCGGCCGCCGGGCGCACGGCAGCGCCCGAAGACGAGGCCGCGCAGCACGACGACGTCGACACGCAGCTCCTGCCGATCTTCCTGGAAGAAGCCGCCGAACTGCTGACCGAGCTGCATGCGACGCTACGCAGTTGGCGCAACGAGCCCGCGTCCGAGGAACATCCACGTGCGGTCGCACGCGTGCTGCACTCGCTGAAGGGCAGCGCACGCATGACCGGTGCGATGAAGCTCGGCGCCCGCCTGCACGCACTGGAGTCGCGTCTCGAGGATGGGGTCGCGGCGCGCGAGGCGGCTGCCAGCCTCGCCGACGAGCTCGCCCTCGGCCTCGATACGTGCGAGCAGCTCATCGACAAACTCGCCCTTCCGGGAGCGCCTGCGGCTGCGGCAACCGAGTCCGCGCCCGTGCCCGAGGCGGCGGCCGGTGTCTCTACGGACGCAGACGCACAGCCCATCAGCGCAGTGGCAGAGGGCGGTGAGGGCGAAACCATCGCCACCCCAACACTGCGCGTGCGTGCCGAGCTGATCGACCGCTTCGTCAACCAGGCGGGCGAAATCGGCGTCGCGCGCAGCCGAATCGACGGCGAACTGCGCACCCTGCGCCGCTCGCTGCTGGACCTGACCGAAAACGTCATCCGCCTGCGCAACCAGTTGCGCGAGGTCGAGATCCAGGCCGAGGTGCAGATGCAGTCACGCATCGCCCAGGCGGAATCGCAACACGGCGAGTTCGACCCGCTCGAGCTCGACCGCTACACCCGTCTGCAGGAACTGACGCGGATGATGGCCGAGAGCGTCAACGACGTCACCACGGTCCAGCAGAACCTGCTCCACAACCTGGATGGCGCCGACATCGCGCTCAACGGCCAGGCGCGCCTGTCACGCGATCTGCAGCAAGGTCTCATGCAGGTGCGCATGCTGCCCTTCGACAGCCTGGCAAGTCGGCTCTACCAGGTCGTTCGGCAAAGTGCGCGCGAGCTCGGCAAACGTGCCACGCTCGACCTGCGCGGCGGACGCATCGAGCTCGACCGCAGCGTGCTCGAACAGGTCGCAGCCCCGCTCGAGCATCTGCTGCGCAATGCCGTCGCCCACGGCATCGAAACCCCGGCCGCACGCCGCGCCGCCGGCAAGGCGGAGACCGGTCGCATCGACCTCAAGGTGACTCAGGAGGGCAACGAGGTCGCGATCGAGATCGCCGACGACGGTGCCGGCCTCGACTTCGAGCGCATCGCCCAACGTGCGCGCGAACGTGGATTGATCGGCCCCGGCGAACACCCCGACGACAAGCGGCTCACCAACCTGATCTTCGTCTCCGGATTCAGCACGGCAAGCGAGCTGTCGGCAGTCTCCGGACGCGGCGTCGGCATGGACGTGGTCAAGGCGCAGACCGCAGCAGCCGGGGGCCGGGTGGACGTCAGCAGTCGCCGCGGCGAAGGCACGCGCTTCCACATCCACCTTCCCCTCACCCTCGCCGTCACCCAGGCGCTGCTGGTACGGGCAAGTGCGCGGACCTGGGCCATTCCATCGAACATGGTCGTCCAGGCCATGGAACTCAAGCCCGACGCATTGCGCAAGGTGCAGGACGAACGCGGCCTGAACTGGCAGGGCGAGCACTTCGCCTACCGCTATCTGCCGCGGCTGCTCGGCGACCACGATGCCCGCCCCGAAGCGCAACGCTATACCTGGGTGCTGCTGCTGCGCGCGGGGGCGCAGACGCTCGCGCTACATGTCGACGGCCTGCGTGGCAATCAGGAAATCATCGTCAAGAACGCCGGCCCTCAGCTGACCCGGATCATCGGCATGTCGGGCGCCTCGGTGCTCGGCAATGGCGAGGTCGTGCTCATCCTGAACCCGGTTGCCCTGGCCAGCCGCGGCCTGACGGATGAGGATGGCGACGCACCGGGCACGATCGAACCCCCGCCGCCGCCGCTTCGCCTGCCGACGGTGATGGTGGTGGACGATTCGCTGACGGTGCGCAAGATCACCGGCCGGCTGCTTGAACGCGAGGGCTACCGCGTACTGACCGCAAAGGACGGCGTCGATGCGCTTGAACAGCTGATCGACACACGCCCGGACGTCGTCCTGTCGGACATCGAGATGCCGCGCATGGACGGTTTCGACCTGCTGCGCAACATCCGTGCCGACGAACGCCTGCAGCACCTGCCGGTGATCATGATCACCTCGCGCCTGGCCGAGAAGCATCGCCGCTACGCTCAGGAGATCGGTGCCAACCACTACCTCGGCAAGCCCTATCAGGAAGAGGAACTCCTTGCCCTGGTTGCGGGCTACTGCGGACGAGTGGCCGGCTGAGACAGGCGCTGCGGCTCAGGCACCGAGCGCACGCGCCATGCGCGCGAGGGCTTCGTCGAGCGTCGCACGCGGACAACCGAAGTTGAGACGAACGAAGCCGGGAGCGCCAAAGGCTGCACCATCCGACAAGCCGACGCCGGCGGCCTCGAAGAAGGCCGTCGGGTCGGTCTGCGCGCGCTCGGCCATCATCTGCCGACAGTCGATCCAGGCCAGGTAGGTCGCTTCGGGTACGACCATCTCAAGCCCGGGCATCCTGCCCACCGCCTCCACCACGCGCGCACGATTGCCGCGCAGATAGGCAAGCAGCGCCTGCCGCCAGTCGTCGCCATCGCGATACGCCGCCTCGGCCGCCACCATGCCGAGTACGTTCGCATGCGGCACGATGCCGCGCATGGCCTGCCGGTAGCGTCGACGCACCGCGTCATCGGGGATCACCGCGAAAGCGCAGTAAAGCGCGGGAATGTTCCAGGTCTTGGAGGGTGCCATCAGGGTGATCGTGCGCCGCGCCGTCGCCTCGTCGAGCGCGGCGATCGGGCGATGCGGATGCGCCTCGTCAAGCACCAGGCCGCAGTGGATCTCGTCCGAGCAGATCAGCAGGTCACGCTCGGCCGCAAACGCTGCAATACGACGCAGTTCGGCCTCGTCGAACACGCGGCCGACCGGGTTGTGCGGGCTGCACAGCAGCAGCAGGCGGCTTCGCGACGAACTGGCTGCGGCAAGCGCGTCCCAGTCCCACTGCCAGCGCCCGTCTTGCAGCACCAGATCGCAGCGCTGCAGCACCCGGCCGACGTTCGCCGGCGCACTCAGGAAAGGCGGATACACGGGCGCGGCTGTCAGCACGCCATCGCCGGCCTCGCCGGCGATGGCGCAGGCGAGGTTGAAGCCCGTGACCACGCCCGGCAGCCACACCAGCCAGTCGGCTTCGATCGACCAATCGTGGTCGCGCCGCAAACCGTCGATCACCGCGTCGACGAGCGAGGGCCAGGCCTCCGTATAGCCGAACACGCCATGGCCAACGCGCTGCTGCAGCGCCTCGAGCACCGCAGGCGGCGCCGCGAAATCCATGTCAGCGACCCACAGCGGCAGCACGTCGCGCCCTGCATAGCGCCCCCACTTCTCGCTCGGCAGGCTGCGGCGGTCGATGATGCGGTCGAAATCGAAAGGCTCGGCGGTCATGGTGCAGGATCCGGGGACAGGACACGCATTGTCCCGCATTGCGGCCCGAGCCGGCACGCCGCCGTGCCGACTCATCCACCATCCTTGAGCACCCCGAAGCGCAGCAGCGTGCGCTCGCGTGCGGCCGCGTGATCCACGATCGGCGCCGGATAGTCCGCGCCGATCCGGGTCCGGCATGCGCTCTGATCGATGCCGCCCATTGTCCACGGTGCATGGATGAATTTGTCCGGCACGCGCGCAAGCTCGGGCAGGTAGCGGCGAATGAAACGCCCCTCCGGGTCGAACTTCTGCGACTGAGTTACCGGGTTGAAGATGCGGAACCAGGGTTGGGCATCGCAGCCGGTAGAGGCCGCCCACTGCCAGCCACCATTGTTGGCCGCAAGATCGTAGTCGTTGAGGTGGTCGGCGAAGTAGCGCTCGCCGCGCCGCCAGTCGATACCCAGGTCCTTGGTCAGGAAAGACGCCACGATCATGCGCAGCCGGTTGTGCATGTAGCCGGTCTGGTTGAGCTGGCGCATGGCCGCATCCACGATCGGATAGCCTGTGCGCGCCTCGCACCAGGCCTCGAACAGCTCAGCGTCGTCGTCCCAGACGATCGCCGCGTACTCCGGTCGGAAGGCGCGCTCGAGCACATGCGGGTTGTGCCAAAGGATCATGTGGTAGAAGTCGCGCCAGATCAGCTCGCCGAGCCAGCATTCCGCCCCCTCGCCACCGCGGCTGCGCGCCGCCGCGCAAAGCTGGCGCACCGACACCGTGCCAAAGCGCAGGTGGGTCGACAGATAGCTCACCCCTTTCACCGCGGGGAAGTCGCGGGCGCGCTTGTAACGCTCGATGCGAGCGAGAAAGTCGTCTAACAGCTGCCTGCCGCCACTCATGCCCACCGGCATCCTCATCGCGGTCAGGTTGGTCGCCTCGAAACCGATCGCGCCGAGCGCCGGTACGCCGTCGCCAGCCTGCCGTGGCGCCAGGCGGCCTGCAAGGGGCTCGACGGGCCACGACGCGAGGCAGGCTTCGTCCACCATCCTCAGCCAGGCATTCTTGTAAGGCGTGAATACGCTGAACGGACGGCCAGCCTGGGTCAGCACCTCGTCGCGCTCGAACACGACCTGGTCCTTGAAGTCCTCGAAGCCGATACCGGCTTCAGCCAGGCGCTGAGCCACACGGCTGTCGCGCAGGATCGCCGCCGGTTCGTAATCGCGGTTGGCGAATACCTTGTCCACACCCAACTCGAGCGCGAGCGCCGGGATCAGTTCATCGGCACGGCCATGGCGGACGATCAGCCCTGCCCCCCCACCTCCCGCTGCGCGGGACAGGGCATCGAGCCCGGCATCGAGTTCGATCAGGCTGCGCTGGATGAACTCGACCCTGCGGTCGGCTTTCGAGGGCAGCGCATCGAGAATCGCGCTATCGAACACGAAAACGCAATGCACACGATCGGCAAAGCGCAAGGCATGATACAAGGCGGCATGGTCGAAGCTGCGCAGGTCACGGCGAAACCAGACAAGGGCGGATGGCATGTTTTGTCCAGGACAAGTTTGAGCACATTATGGCGCATCCTGCACACATTCCCTCGGCTCACCAGACACGGACCAAGTGATCGGACCGCGGCGGCTCAAGACATGACCACGCCCTGCCGATATTCTGGTCAGCATCCCCTGGCAGTGTCCAACAACAACATCCCGAAGAATCGGAGTTCTGAATGAACGGCCTCTTTTCCTCACTGAGAGTAGGGTTACGCCTGGGTATCCTGCAGGTGCTTATGCTGGCATTCATGCTCGGCATTGGCACGCTCGGCCTCTATGGCATGGCATCGACCGTATCCAGCCTGCAGCGCATGCATACCGAACAGCTGACGCCGATGCAGCACCTGGGCGAGGTCCGGGGTGCAGTTCAGGGGATCAACCTCGAGCTGCTGCGTGCGCTTCAGCATCAGCCCGGGCACGCACTGGTGGCACTGCACAATCACCCGACGTCGCTGCACCTGGAACGGGTCACCAAGCATGTGGCCACCTTGACCCAGAGCTGGCAGGGCTATCAGGCGGGACGATCGCTCGATGCCGAAGAGCGCGCCCTGGTGGCGCAGTTCGACGAAGCGCTCAAGGAAATTCTGCCCCTGGTTCGCGATACGACTTCGGCCCTGAACCAGGACGACTTCTCGATGGCGGTCCAGCGTCGCTTCATCGTCGAAGGGCAGGCAATGATGATGTCGCGCTTCACCTTGCTCGATCAACTCGCCGCGGTTCAACTCAAGAAGGGCGAGGCGCTGACGGCGGATGCCGAGCGCGCCTACCGCGGCCAGCAGTGGCTGCTCTCAGGCCTGGTCATCGCCGCCGTACTGCTGGGGCTCATGGTGGGCTTCGCGATCCTGCGCTCGATCACGCGTCCGCTTGGCGAAGCACTCGCGACGGCGGAGACGATCGCCGAAGGGCGCCTTGACCGCCCAATCGCGCTCAGCGGCGGCAATGACGAACTCAGCCGACTCGGCGCTGCCCTTGAAGCCATGCAACGCAACCTGCGCCAGATCATCGGCGCCCTGCAGCACTCGGCGGAGCAGCTCTCGAGCTCGGCCTTGCAGCTGACCACCTCGGCGGACAGTGTGGCCAAAGCCTCGGGGCATCAGAGCGAAGCCGCGGCATCGATGGCGGCCTCGGTCGAGGAGGTGACGGTCAGCATCAACCACGTCGCCGACTCGGCGCGCGAAGCTGCGCGCCTGGCGCAGGAGGCGGGCGACCAGAGCAAGCAGGGCAGCGCCGTGATCAACCAGGCGGTGACCGGCATGCGATCGATCGCCGAGAGCACGCATTCCGCTACGCTCCGGGTGAGCGAGCTGCGCGATCGCACCAGCGAGATCTCGCGTGTGGTCGGGGTGATTCGCGACGTCGCCGACCAGACCAACCTGCTCGCCCTCAACGCCGCAATCGAGGCTGCACGGGCCGGCGAGCAAGGCCGCGGGTTCGCTGTGGTGGCGGACGAAGTACGCAAGCTGGCCGAACGCACCGCGCTCTCCACCACCGAGATCGGTCAGTTGGTGGGCGCGATCCAGAACAGCGTCGGTGAGGTGTCCGGCGTCATGGAGCACAGCGCCACCACCGCAACCGAAGGGGTCGCCGTCGCCAATCAGGCAGGCGAGGCCATCGGCCGCATCGACGCCAGCGCCCAGGCAGTCGACAGCGTGGTCGGCGAGATCTCGACGGCCTTGCGCGAACAGGGCGCAGCCGCCAATGACATCGCCCGCAACGTCGAGCGCATCGCCGAGATGGCCGAGCACAATGCCAGCGTGGTCGAGCAAACCTCCGTCGCCGCACACACGCTGCACGAGATGGCCAAGAACATCGACAGCATGCTGCGCCGGTTCAGGATGTAGCACGGACGCCCTGCCGCCCCGAGTCCAGGCGCAAAGCGCCTGCGCTCGGGGGCCTGGAGCGGGCCAACGATCTCCGCACCAAAATTGACACAGACCCCGCGCCATGAACCGGGGTGATCGGCGTAAAATCGGCGCATGGATACACCCACGGCCAACTTCACGCATCACTTCCTGATCGCCATGCCCAACATGGCCGATCCGCACTTCACGCGCACACTCACCTACATCGCCGAACACAACGAGCAGGGTGCGCTCGGCATCATCGTGAACCGGCCGATCGACATGACGCTGCACACCTTGTTCGAGCGCATCGACCTGCCGCTCGATGCGCCCGGCTTCGATGCGCAGCCGGTGTATTTCGGCGGGCCGGTCCAGACCGACCGCGGCTTCGTGCTCCACCGCCCGCTCGGCGAATGGCACTCGACGCTCAAGGTCAACGACGAGATTGGCCTGACCAGCAGCCGCGACGTTCTGCAGGCGATCGGCGCCCATGGCGAGCCGCGCGACGTGCTGGTCACGCTTGGCTATGCCGGCTGGGCTGCGGGCCAGCTCGAGCAGGAACTGATGGACAACGCCTGGCTGACCGTGCCTGCCGACATGGCGATCGTGTTCGATCTGCCGCCCGAAGAACGCCTGGTCGCGGCCATGCAGAAGCTGGGCGTCGATTTCGCCAACCTCAGCGAGGTCGCCGGGCATGCCTGATGCGGCTCGCGCCGCGACGACAGGTCACGAAACCACGCCCGCGGGTGCGGCGCTGCCTGCCCGCGGCACGCTGCTCGGCTTCGACTTCGGTCTCGCCCGCATCGGCGTCGCCACCGGCGAACTCGAGACCGGGCAGGCCAGCGCCCTTACCACGCTGCACGACGAATCGAACGACGCCCGCTTCAAGGCCATCGCCCGACTCATCGCCGAATGGCGGCCGGTCGCGCTGGTGGTTGGCATTCCAGCTCACCTCGACGGCAGCGCACATGCGCTGACCGCGCGCTGCCAACGCTTTGCCAACCAGCTCCACGGCCGCTTCGGCCTGCCCGTCCTCACCGCGGACGAACGCCTGAGCTCGATCGCTGCCGAGGTCGAACTTGCCGACGCCGGCCTCAGGCACTGGCGCGAACGCAAGGCCGTGCTCGACGCCGCCGCGGCCCAGATCATCCTGCAAACCTTCCTGGACACACGCCGCCATGAAAGACCTTGACGCCGAAGCCCTGTATCAAACGCTCGCCGAACAGATCCGCCCGCAGGTCAGCCCCGCAACCGCCCTCGTCGGCATCTACACCGGCGGCCTCTGGCTGGCCGAGCGCCTGCACCGCGAGCTCGGCATCGCCCAGCCCCTGGGCGCCATCGACGTCTCCTTCTACCGTGACGACTACGCGAGCAAGGGCCTGCACGCCAAGCCGCAGAAGACGGACATCCCGTTCAATGTCGACGGCGCCCACGTCATCCTGGTCGATGACGTGTTGTTCACCGGCCGCACCACGCGCGCGGCCGTCAACGAACTTTTCGACTTCGGCCGTCCGGCCATGGTCGAGCTCGCGGTCCTGGTCGACCGTGGCAGCCGCGAGCTGCCGGTCGCCGCGCGCTACTGCGCCCACACCCTGCCCACGCCGCTGGCGCGCGAGCAGAACCTGGACCTGCGGCGCGACGAGGACGGCGTATTCTCCCTCCAGCTCACCCAGGCCAACCGCTGATACCGAGGCACGCCCGATGCGCAACCCCCAACTCAACAAGCACGGCGAACTGCAACACCTGCTGACCCTCGACGGTCTGCCGCGCAACATCCTCACCGCCATCCTCGACACCGCCGCGCCCTTCACCGAAGTCGCCGAACGCGAGGTCAAGAAGCTGCCGCTGCTGCGCGGCAAGAGCGTGTTCAACCTGTTCTTCGAGAACTCGACGCGCACCCGCACCACCTTCGAGATCGCCGCCAAGCGCCTGTCGGCCGACGTGGTGAACCTCAACATCAACACCAGTTCGGCCGCCAAGGGCGAGAGCCTGCTCGACACCGTCGACAACCTGTGTGCGATGCAGGCCGACATGTTCGTCGTGCGCCACGCCGCCAGCGGTGCACCGATGCTCATCGCCCAGCACCTGCAGAACACCGGGCGCGACCACATCCACGTGGTCAATGCCGGCGACGGCCGCCATGCGCACCCGACGCAGGGCCTGCTGGACATGTACACGATCCGCCACTTCAAGCAGGACTTCACCAACCTGACGGTGGCGATCGTCGGCGACGTGCTGCACTCGCGCGTGGCGCGCAGCCAGATCGCCGCGCTGACCACGCTGGGCGTGCCCGAGGTGCGCGTGATCGGTCCCAGGACCCTGCTGCCGACCGAGGTCGAGAAGCTGGGCGTACGCGTGTTCCACGACATGCGCGAGGGGCTGAAGGGTGTGGACGTAGTGATGATGCTGCGCCTGCAGAACGAGCGCATGAACGGCGCGCTGCTGCCCACCCCGCAGGAGTACTACAAGATCTGGGGCCTCACCGCCGAAAAGCTGGCGCTGGCCAAGCCCGACGCCATCGTGATGCACCCCGGGCCGATGAACCGCGGCGTCGAGATCGACTCGGCAGTGGCCGACGGCGCGCAGGCGGTCATCCTGCCCCAGGTCACCTTCGGCATCGCCGTACGCATGGCGGTCATGAGCATGCTGGGCAGCCACTGAGCGCCCACTACCGATAGGCAATAGAGCATGAACATCCTGATTTCCAACGGCCGCGTCATCGATCCGGCCAACCGCAGCGACGCGGTGCAGAACGTGTATGTATCTGGCGGCAAGATCGTCGCCCTCGGCCAGGCGCCGGACGGCTTCGTCGCCGAGCGCACGATCGACGCCAGCGGCCTGGTCGTCGCCCCCGGCTTCATCGACCTCGCCGCACGCCTGCGCGAACCCGGCTTCGAGTACCGCGCCACGCTCGAATCCGAGATGGAGGCGGCGATGGCCGGCGGCGTCACCAGCCTGGCGATCCCGCCCGACACCGACCCCGCGCTCGACGAGCCCGGGCTGGTCGAGATGCTCACCTACCGCGCCAAGAAGCTCAACCGCGCCCACATCTACCCTGTGGGCGCGCTCACCATCGGTCTCAAGGGCGAGCGCCTGTCGGAGATGGCCGAACTGGTCGAAGCCGGCTGCGTTGCCTTCTCGCAGGCCAACGTGCCGATCGTCGACAACGCCGTACTGATGCGTGCATTGCAGTACGCCGCCACCTTCGACTTCCGTGTCTGGCTGCAACCGCTCGCACCTTTCCTGTCGCGCGGCGGCAACGCCCATGACGGTGAAGTCGCCACGCGCATGGGCCTGGCAGGGATCCCGGTCGCCGCCGAGACGGTGGCGCTGTTCACCTATCTGGAGCTTGCCAAGATCACCGGCGCACGCCTGCACATCACCCGCCTGTCGTCCGCTGCCGGCCTGGCGCTCATCGAGCAGGCACGTGCCGAGGGCATGGACGTCACCTGCGACGTGTCGATCAACCATGTGCACCTGTGCGACATGGATATCGGCTACTTCGACTCCAACTGCCACCTCATCCCGCCGCTGCGCAGCCAGCGCGATCGCGAGGCGCTGTGTCGAGGGCTGGCCGAAGGCCGCGTCAACGCGCTGTGCTCAGACCACACCCCGGTGGACGACGACGGCAAGCAAGCCCCCTTCTCGGAATCCGAGCCCGGTGCCACCGGCCTGGAGCTGCTGCTGCCGCTCACGCTGAAATGGGCCGAGCGCGCCGGCCTGTCGCTGCTTGATGGCCTCGCCCGCATCACCTCGGATGCGGCCAGGATCGTCGGCATCACCAAGGCCGGCCACCTGGCGGTGGGTGCACGTGCGGACATCTGCGTGTTCGACCCCGACACCCACGTCACCGTTACCCGTGACAACCTGCGCAGCCAGGGCAAGAACACGCCCTTCCTCGGCATGGAGCTGCCGGGCAAGGTGCGCTACACCCTGGTCGAGGGCCAGGTGATGTACGCGGTCGACTAAGGCTGTGAGAGCCGGCCCTGCAGGGCCGGCTCCACTTCAGGCAAGCCCGGGCTCAGGCCCCGAACAGCAGCGGCGCAAAGCCGCCGCGCAGCCCGGCCAGCACCATCAGCACGATCTGCAGCACCAGCAACAGCACGAGCGGCGACAGGTCAACATTGGCGATGCTCGGCACCACGCGGCGGAACGGGCGCAGAAAGGGATCGGCAAGGGCACGCAGCAGCGGCGCAAGCGGTGCGTGCGGGCTGACCCAGGACAGCACGGCCGAACCGAGCACGACCGCGAACAGCAGATAGATCATCATGCGCACGGTCTCGATCAGGCCCACGCCGAGCAAGCCCAAGGCCACTGCGCCGGCATTGCCGCTGAACACCGCGCCGCGCAGGCTGAGCTCGAAGGCCACCAGCAGCACCTGAACGAGCCACGCTGGCAGCAGGCTCGCGAGGTCGAGGCCGAGCACGCCGGGGATGAAGCGGCGCAGCGGACGTACCACCCAGTCGGTGGTGGTCACGACGAACTGGCCGATCTGGTTGCGGAAGGAGATGCGCTGCCACTGCATGTAGAAGCGCGCGAGCAGCATCAGAGTGATGAAGCCGCAGACGGTGTTGAGCACCAGCAGCAGGATGTTCGCGAGCATGTTCAGTCCTTGCCCAGTTCGTCGCCCAGGGCGCGACCACGGGCCTCGGCCGCGCGTACCGCCGCCACCAGCGCATCGTGCCAGCCCGACGCCGCCAGACTGGCCAGGGCCGCTTCGGTGGTGCCACCCTTCGAGGTGACCTTCTGGCGCAGCACGGCGGGTGAGTCTTCCGCGCTCGCCGCCAGCCTGGCCGCACCGAGCACGGTATCGATCGCCAACCGGCGCGCACTGGTCTGGTCGAAGCCGAGGGCGCACCCGGCGGACTCGAGCGCCTCGATGAAGTGGAACACATAGGCCGGCCCGCTTCCCGAGATTGCCGTCACCGCGTCAATCTGCCCCTCTTCGGTCGCCCATACCGTACTGCCGACCGCAGCCAGGATGCGCTCGGCAGCCGCGCGCCCAGCCTCATCCACCGAGGGGTCAGCATACAGGCCGGTGACGCCGCAGCCGATCAGGGCCGGTGTATTGGGCATGCAGCGCACTACGCGCGCATGGGGCTGCTCCGGCGTACCCAGCCAGCGCCCGAGATCGGCCAGGCGCAGCCCGGCGGCGATGCTGATCACCAGTTGCCCCTGCAGGCGACCCGCAATCGGCGCCAGCGCCGCCTTCATCTGCTGCGGCTTGACCGCCAGCACCAATACATCGCAGGCCAGCGCCGCGGCATCGAGGGACGCATGCACGCCGACGCCAAAGCGCGCCGCAAGCGCAGCGCGCGCCTGCTCGCCAAGCTCGACGACGGCAATATCGGTCGCCGCGAAGCCGCGCTCGATCATGCCGCCAATGAGGGCGCTCGCCATGTTGCCGCCGCCGAGAAAAGTGATCTTCATGATTTGATCCGTTTGGGTTGAACCGATTTACTTGAGCCGATGCCGCCCAGGCGCCGCATCAGCCGGGTTGAGCAAAAGCGCCTGCCTGGCGCTCGCCGAAGATCGCCGTGCCGACGCGCACGACGGTGGCCCCCTCGGCTACAGCGGCTTCGAGATCATGGGACATGCCCATCGACAAGGTGTCGAGCGTGAGGCCGCTCACGGCAAGCTCGTCCTTCAGCCGGCGCAGCAGCGCAAAGCGGGCGTGCAGAAGCGCCGGATCGGCACTCGGCTCCGGGATGCACATCAGGCCGCGCAAGCGCAGGCCCGGCAGCGCCGCCACTGCTGCCGCCAGGCTGGCCGCATCGATGGGCGCGACGCCGCTCTTGCTTTCCTCGCCACTGACATTGACCTGAATGCAGACATTGAGCGGGGGGAGATGCACGTCGCGCTGTGCGGACAGACGTTCGGCGATCTTCAGCCGATCGATGCTATGCACCCAGTCGAACGCATTGGCCACGAGCCGGGTCTTGTTGCTCTGCAAGGGCCCGATGAAATGCCACTCGAGCCCGAGTTCGCGCAGGGCCTCGACCTTGTCGACACCCTCCTGCACGTAGTTCTCGCCGAACGCACGCTGACCGGCCGCAGCGGCCTCGCGCACGGCTGCTGCCGGCCAGGTCTTGCTCACCGCGAGCAGGGCGACCGAATCGGGGGCACGGCCCGCGGCGTGCGCGGCAGCGGCGATGCGGTCATTGACCGCTTGCAGTCGGGCAGCGATTGTCGTCATATTGCGTGGCCTAATTCCTCTAGCACAGGGCGCAAAAAGTATAGCATTGCGCTGTTGCCCACCCTTTCCGGCCCCCGGCTGCCGGCCATACCATGGACATCACTGAACTCCTCGCCTTCGCAGTCAAGAACAAGGCCTCCGACCTTCACCTGTCGGCCGGCTTGCCGCCCATGATCCGCGTCCATGGCGACGTGCGCCGCATCAACCTGCCTCCGCTCGAGCACAAGGAAGTGCACGCCATGGTGTATGACATCATGAACGACGCGCAGCGCAAGCAGTACGAGGAGTCCTGGGAATGCGACTTCTCCTTCGCCATACCCAACCTGGCGCGCTTCCGGGTCAATGCCTTCAACCAGAACCGCGGTGCAGGCGCGGTGTTCCGTACCATTCCGTCGAAGGTGCTGACGCTCGAAGAGCTCAACTGTCCGAAGATCTTCAAGGACATCTCCAGCCAGCCGCGCGGCATCGTGCTGGTGACCGGGCCGACGGGCTCCGGCAAGTCGACGACGCTGGCGGCGATGATCGACTACGTCAACGAGAACCAGTATGGCCACATCCTGACCGTCGAAGACCCTATCGAGTTCGTGCATGAATCCAAGCGCTGCCTGATCAACCAGCGCGAGGTGCACCGCGACACGATGTCCTTCAACAATGCCCTGCGCGCGGCGCTGCGCGAGGACCCCGACGTCATCCTCGTGGGCGAAATGCGCGACCTCGAAACCATCCGCCTGGCACTGACCGCAGCCGAAACCGGCCACCTCGTGTTCGGCACCCTGCACACCTCGTCCGCAGCCAAGACCATCGACCGTATCGTCGACGTGTTCCCGGCGGCGGAAAAGGACATGGTGCGCTCGATGCTGTCGGAGTCACTGCGCGCGGTGATCTCGCAGACCCTGCTCAAGACCAAGGACGGCCAGGGCCGGGTGGCGGCGCACGAGATCATGATCGGCAGCCCGGCTATCCGCAACCTGATCCGCGAAAACAAGATCGCACAGATGTACTCGTCGATCCAGACCGGTCAGAACGTCGGCATGCAGACCCTCGACCAGTGCCTGGCCGACCTGGTGCGCCGCAATGTGGTCTCGTCGGCCGAAGCCCGTATCCGGGCACAGAACAAGGACAACTTCGTCTAGGCCGAGCAAGGCGCATCGGAGCACATTGGGGCCGGATTCGAGCCTCAGCGCCCGCGGCGAATTGCGCGGGTCCCAAGTTCATTGCAGCACGCCGCACACAAGGTGCGCCAGGAGTCTGAAACATGGAACGCGACCAGGCACTCAGGTTCATGCACGATCTGCTGCGGCTGATGCTGCAGAAGAACGGCTCCGACCTGTTCATCACCACCGGCTTCCCGCCAGCGATCAAGATCGACGGCCGCATCATGCCGCAATCGAACCAGATGCTGCAGCCCGCACATACCGCCGAGCTTGCGCGCGCGATCATGAACGACCGCCAGGCCGCCGAGTTCGAGTCGCACAAGGAGTGCAACTTCGGCATCTCGCCAGCCGGCATCGGGCGCTTCCGGGTCAACGCCTTCGTGCAGCAAGGCAAGGTCGGCCTGGTGCTGCGCACCATCCCGCAGCGCATCCCCAAGTTCGAAGAGCTGGGCCTGCCCCCGGTGCTCAGCGATATCGCGCTGACCAAGCGCGGCCTGGTGATCTTCGTCGGCGGCACCGGCACCGGCAAGACCACCTCGCTCGCCTCGATGGTGGACTACCGCAACGAGAACACCTACGGCCACATCATCACCGTCGAGGACCCGATCGAGTTCGTGCATGCACACAAGAACTGCATCGTCACCCAACGCGAGGTCGGCCTCGACACCGAGTCCTGGGAGAGCGCACTCAAGAACACCCTGCGCCAGGCGCCGGACGTGATCCTGATGGGCGAGATCCGCGACCGCGAGACCATGGACTACGCCATCGCGTTCGCCGAGACCGGCCACCTGTGCCTGGCCACCCTGCACGCAAACAGCGCAAACCAGGCCATCGACCGTATCATCAACTTCTTCCCGGAAGACCGCCGCCAGCAGCTGCTGATGGACCTGTCTCTGAACCTGCGCGCAATGGTGTCGCAGCGCCTGCTGCCCGTGAAGGACCGCAAGGGCCGGGTGCCGGCGGTCGAGGTACTGCTCAACTCGCCGCTGATCTCCGACCTCATCTTCAAGGGCGACATCCCGGCAATCAAGGAGATCATGAAGCGCTCGACCGAGCTCGGCATGCAGACCTTCGACCAGTCGCTGTTCCAGCTCTATGAGAACGAGCTCATCAGCTACGAGGACGCGCTGCGCAACGCCGACTCCGTCAATGACCTGCGCCTGCAGATCAAGCTCAACAGCCGCCACGGCGAACGCGACACCAGCGACAGCCTGAAGAACCTAGGCATGCTGTAAGCCTGCCTCCGCCCGGAGGCAGGGCGCCCGGCTCAGCTCGAAGCCGGCGCTGCGTCGCGGCTGCGGTTGCTGCCTGCCACCATGCGGTACTCGTACAGCCGGCACTCCAGCGCGCCATTGAACAAGGGCGTACGCCGGCTGGCCTTGAGACCAATGAGCTTGGGCAACTGGATATCGGCGGTAAACAGATAGCATCGCCAGCCACCCCAGTTGCGCTTGAGCGCGTCACCAAGCCGCGGATAGAACGCGGCGAGCTCCTCGGCCTCGCCGATCCGCACGCCATAGGGCGGATTGGCCACCATCACGCCCTCGGCTGCTGGCGGCGTACGCTCGAGCACATCGGCACGGTCGAGACGCACACAGTCGGCGAGCCCGGCAGCCTCCAGGTTGAGACGGCTGCGGCGAACCCATTCGCCAACGATGTCCGAGCCGAACACGGGCAGCACCCGCGGCGCCTGCCGGCGCCGTTCTGCCGCAGCACGCACCGCTGTCCAGGCACTGCGGTCGTGGTGGCGGAAGCGCTCGAAGGCGAACTTGCGCCCCAGCCCCGGCGCCACGTCCAGCGCCATCAAGGCGGCCTCGATGAGGAAAGTGCCACTGCCACACATCGGGTCGACCAGCGCCTCGCCCGGCTGCCAGCCGCTCAAGCGCAGAATGCCGGCAGCCAGGTTCTCCTTGAGCGGCGCCTCGACTGCCGCTGGCTTGTAGCCGCGCTTGTAAAGCGCCTCGCCCGAGGTGTCGACGTACAGCGTGACCGTATCGGCAGTGAGAAAAACGTGGATGCGGACCGCCGGATTGGCTGTATCGACACTCGGCCGCCGCCCGCTCACGGTGCGGAAGTGGTCGCACACGGCATCCTTGACCCGCAACGTGATGAACTCCAGGCTCTTGAGCGGCGACTTCTGCGCGGTGACGTGGATGCGGATGGTGTCATCGGCGGTGAACCACTTCGCCCAGGTCACGCTGTAGGCAAGCTTGTAGATGTCCACCTCGGCGCGATAACGCCCCTGCCCCACCCGCCACAGCACTCGGGTTGCGATCCGACTTTCGAGGTTCGCACGCTGGCAGGCCGTCCAGTCGCCCTGCCAGCCCACGCCTCCGGGCACGGCCTGCACCTGACGCGCACCCAGGCCCTCGAGTTCGGCCGCCAGCGCGGTCTCGAGCCCGCGCGGGCATGGGGAAAAAAAATGCTCGGCCATGAGGCCTCCGATCACATGAGACGGCGCATTGTAGCGCTCGCCGCCTCAGACGCGCCGTCCGCGCAGGATTCATGCCCCTTACATGATGCAAGAGACGCCTTGCACAACCTGGCCAAGGTATTATTTCCACGCAATCATTCAGATAACCAGAAATACTCCGCAGCCTGGGGTGCAACGAGGAAGACACGATGCAGGCCAACCGAGACAACGCCCTCCCGCCGGCCCACGGACGCGGCCCATTTGCCGCGACACTGCTCGGCCTGGTTGCCGCCGCATGCGCGCAAGGCGCACTCGCCCAGGACTTCATCTACGTCGTGCGCCCCGGCGACAACCCGTGGAACATCACCGAGCGCTACCTGAAGAGCATCGATTACTGGCCGCGCATCCAGGACTACAACCGCATCCTGGAGCCGACGGCGATCCAGCCCGGCACCCTGCTGCGCATCCCCGTAGGCTGGATGCGTGCCAGACAGGACACCGCACGCGTGATCGACGTGCATGGCAGCGTCGAGCACCGCCGCGGCAGCACTGTCGAGCCCGTGGTCGCAGGCATGGAGCTCACCGCCGGTGCGACCATCCACAGCGGCGACGACGGCAGCCTCACCATCGAGTTCGCAGACGGCAGCCGCAGCCGGGTCGGCAACAATGCCGAGCTGCGCGTTGGCCAGGTCCAGCGCCTGAACGCGTCCGGCGCCCAACAGGTCGGCATCGAGCTCAAGCGCGGGCAGATCGAGAGCGTGGTCACCCCGGCACGCAAGGCCGGCGGCCGCTACACCATCGAAACCCCGGCTGCAGTCGCCGCCGTGCGCGGCACCGACTTCCGCGTACGCACGGACGGCACCGCCATGCTCGCGGAGACACTCGAAGGCGAGATTGCGCTGCGTAACCAGCGCGGTGAAACCCGCCTGCGCGCGGGGACCGGCACCCAGGCGACACCCAGTACCGCGCCCGCGCCGGCCCAACGCCTGCTGTCCGCACCCGCGCTCGATGCCCTCCCCGAGCGCATCGAGCGCGTCCCCTTCAGCATCGACATCGCCGACGTGCCGGGCGCGACCGGTTACCGTACGCAGATCGCGCCCAGTGCGGCCTTCACCGTCGTCGCCTCGGACCGTGTCAGCGCCGCGCCCGCTGTTCGGGGCGAGGCCCACCTGCCCGACGGCGAATACATGATGCGGGTGCGGGCGATCGATGCGCGCGGCCTCGAAGGCATCGATGCCGAACGCAGCATCATCATCGACGCTCGCCCCGAGCCCCCTTTCCCCAGCCAGCCGGCCCCCGACGGCTTTGCCACCGAGGAGCGTATCGGCTTCACCTGGGGGGGCATAGCCGACGCCCTGCAGTACCATTTCGAGCTTGCCGGCGACCCAGGCTTCGAGCACCTGCTCCAGCGTGAGGACCTTGTCGAGCCGCACTTCGTGCTCGCCCACGCGCTGGAGGCGGGCGACTACTTCTGGCGCGTCGCCGTCACCACCGCGAGCGAAGGCCGCGGCCCCTTCTCCGACCCACAGCGCTTCCGCCGGCCGCAGCCCGGTCCCACCCCCGAGGCCCCCGAGATCGACGGCGAGCACCTGCAGTTGCGCTGGCGCGCCAGCGATGGTGCCGAGCGCTACGAAGTGCAGGTGAGCAGCGACGCCAGCTTCAGCGCGCCCGAGTACACGCTCGAAACCGAGCGTGCAGAACTGGTCATGCCCCGCCCGCCGGGCGGCACATGGCACGTCCGCATCCGCAGTCAGGAAGCCGCGGCGCCCATGGGCCCCTGGGGCACGCCACAGCAACTCGAAGTGCCGCATAACCATTGGCGCGCACTGCTGATCCTGCTGCCGCTGCTGCTCGCGCTATGACCCTGCGCTGGCGCCCCACCGCACTCGGGCGCCGATCCGGCTGGCTGGTCTCGGCACTGTTTGCCTGTGCGCTCGCACTCTTTCCGCCGGGGGTCATCCAGCGCGCAGACCTGCTGCTGTTCGACACCCTTGAGCCGTGGTTCCGGGCCCCCGCACTGCCCACCGAGTCGACCGTGATCGCGATCGACGAGGCGACGCTCGCCGCCATGGGGCGTTGGCCCTGGAACCGTGCGGTACACGCGGAACTCATCGACCGCCTGACCGCGGTCGGTGTCTCGTCGATCGCCATGGCCATCCTGTTTCCCGAAAGCGCTCCTGGCGACACCGAGCTGGCAGAGGCCATGCAGGCGTCGGGCCGCGTGATCCTTGCCGTCGCACCCCATGCAGGCACCACCACGGAGGGCATGTTCGAGCTGCTGCCTGTCGACACCCTGCGCGCAAGCGCCGCTGCGCTCGGTCATGTCGACGTCGAAATCGATATTGACGGCCTTTCCCGTCGCACCTACCGCCTTGCCGGCAGTGGTCAGCCACGCTGGGATGCACTCGCAGTCGCAGCATTAAGGCACCCTGGCAGCGGCGAGCCTTCAGGACTCAATGCGCGCGCCCGGGCAGGCCTGCAGCAGGTCGTCCAGCGCCCGCTCTGGGTCCGCCAGGGTGAGTTGCTGCTGCCGTTTCCGGACACGCGCGGACGGCCCGAGGTCGTGTCCTATTACACCTTGCTGAGCCGCCCAGAGCAGGTACGCCGCCTCGAAGGCCGCACGGTATTCATCGGCGCCACAGCAAGCGGCATCGACGCCGGCCTGGCGACCCCCAGCGCCGCCCACGGTGGCAACATGCCGGCGGTCGAGTTCCACGCCCGTGCGTTCGAGGCATTGCGCAGCGGGCTGACCTACAACAGCGCAGCAGCCGGCCTCGCCCTCGCCCTCTGCCTGACCGTGATCAGCCTGGCAGCACTGCTCCGGCCACAAGCAGGGACACGAGGCAAGCTCCTGCTCGGCGGCCTGCTGCTGGTGCCGCCCCTGCTGTCGGGGGCGGTCCTGGGTACATTCCAGCTATGGATACCGCCAGCCAGCGCCATGGCGGGCCTGCTGCTGGGCGCTGCGCTGTGGTTCCTGTCGGTGCTGCGCCACACCCAGGGTTCGCTGGCCCAGGCCCGCCACGACGCCGACGCCACCCTGCGTTCGATCGCCGACGCTGTCCTGACGATCGACGAGGATGCCCGCGTCGTACTGCTCAACCCGGTCGCCGAGCGCCTGACGGGGGCGACCCTGGACAGCGCACGCGGCACCCCGGTGGGCGAACTCATCCGCGACTTCACCGACCAGAGCGCGGTAGTGGTCGAAACCATCCTCGGCTGTCTCAAGCATCGGCAGGCCATCCGCCTGCCCGAACCGATCGCCTGGCAAGCCGTCAGCGGCAAGCATCATGCGCTGCGCCTGACCGCAACACCGGTGGGCGGAGAGGGCGAGGGTGCGGTGCTCGTGTTCCACGATGTCACCGAGACCCTCGCCATCACCGCGCGCCTGCAGCATGAAGCCACCCACGACGTGCTCACGGGGCTACCGAACCGCGCCCTGCTCCTCGACCGCCTGCACCAGGCGCTGGCAAACGCCCAGCGCCGAGGTAGCCTGGTCGCCCTGCTGTTCGTCGACCTTGACCGCTTCAAGCGCATCAACGACAGCCTGGGCCATTACGTCGGCGACCAGGTGCTTCAGGTGGTGGCCGAGCGCCTGACAGCCTCGGTACGCAGCGGTGACACGGTCGCGCGCTGGGGCGGTGACGAGTTCATCATCCTTATGGATCACCTGCGCGACCGCAGCGCAGTGGTGGCAGTGGCCGGCAAGCTGCTCGACCTGCTCGAGCGCGAAGTCGAGACCCAAGGCGAATCCGGGCTGGTGCTGTCGTGCAGCATCGGCATCAGCGTCGGCCCCGCCGACAGCAGCGACGCCGAGACCCTGCTATCGATGGCCGACAAGGCGATGTACCGCGGCAAGCTCGAGGGCGGCAGCCGCTACACCTTCTACTCGCCCGAGATGAACACCTGGTCGCGCGACCGCCTGAACCTGGAAGCAGCACTGCGCAAGGGCCTGGGCAATGACGAATTCGAGCTCTTCTACCAGCCCCAGATCGACATCCGCAGCGGGCGCCTGGCCGGGCTCGAGTCGCTCATCCGCTGGCACCGACCAGGCAGCGGCCTGGTGCGCCCGGACCTCTTCATCGCCGCCGCCGAGGAAAGCGGCCTGATCACGAACATCGGCGAGTGGGTGCTCAACGCCGCCACGCACCAGGCGGCGCGCTGGAGTGCGGACGGCCTGGTGCCCGTGCCGATCGCGGTCAATGTATCGGTGCGCCAATGCACCGACATGAGCGTGGTCGACACCATCCGCCACGCGCTCCGCGACAGCGGCATGGACCCGCGCCAGCTCAAGATCGAGGTAACGGAGTCCACTGCAATGCACGATCCGGAACGTGTCGCCGAACTACTGCACCGCATCCACGCGCTCGGCGTCGGCGTGGCCGTCGACGATTTCGGTACCGGCTACTCGTCCCTGTCGCTGCTCAAGCGCTTCCCGATCTCCGAACTCAAGATAGACAAGAGCTTCGTCATCGACCTGGCCGAAGACAATGATGACGCAGCCATCGTCCGCGGCACCATTGCCCTCGCCCACAGCCTGGGCATGCGCGTGGTGGCGGAAGGCGTAGAGACCGAACTGCAACTGCGCTTCCTCGCCCGCCACGGCTGCAACGTGGCCCAGGGCTTCCTGTTTGCACAGCCCTTGCCCACTGCCGAGATCCGCCACTGGTTGAAGATGCCCCCACCGCACGCACAGCGGGCCATCGAAGGCTTGCAGCACGCGCGCGCAGGAGCCCCGGGAACGAACGGCGACGGATAAAACAAGGCCCCGGCGCGGTCGATCCGCACCGGGGCCAAATAATCCGGGCCAGAGGGAGGTCAGGAGCAGGCCCGGATCAAAGCCATCGGCAGGGGCGCAGCCCAGCGGTGCGCCCCTGGCAGGCGATCAGGGATGCCCTGACTTGCCCGCCTTGATGTCCTGATACCAGATTTCGTGGTGCTCCTTCGCCCAGGTCTCATCCACGTAGCCGGTCTTCATCGACTCGTAGGCACCTTCCACGCCCAGCGTACCCATGTAGATATGGCCGAATGACAGCCCCAGCAGCAGGATGGCGCCGATCGCGTGCACGATGTTGGCTGTCTGCATGTCGGAACGCGTCCACTCGCCAATGTTGGGGAAATCCAGGATCAGGCCCGAGATGACCACTGCCAGCCCGAGGAAGGTGACGCCGATCCAGAACCATGTCTTCTCGCCGAAGTTGAAGCGTCCCGATGGGACATGGCTGCCGTCGAGCACACCGCCTGCACGACGGATCCACACTGCGTCGATCGCCTGCCAGACGTTATCACGCAGGAAGGTCAGGATCATCAGCACGACGAACACCCCGAAGGCCGGGCCGACGTAGTTGTGCACCGTCTTGCCGACGTCGAGCAGCGCAGCGAGCACACCATGGCCGAAGATCGGCAGCAGCACATGCTTGCCGAACAGGATGGCCAACCCGGTCACCGCCAGCACCAGGAAGGTGATCGCAGTGCCCCAGTGGATAAAACGCTCGAAGGCGGAGAAGCGCTTCATGAGGCGCCCGGTGCGTGGCTGGTGCAACCTGATCGTGCCCTTGACCAGCCAGAACAGCACGATGGCCGAAGGCACCAGGATCAACAGCCAGCCACCATACTGCGTGATCGGCCCGTTCCTGAGCTGACGCCAGGTGTTGCCCTCGCTCTGGATCAGCACGCCAGCCTCGGGGCCTCGCACATTGGTAGTGTGCGCCTCGCCCGAGCGCACTGCACGCCACACCGGTGCGTTGTTGAGCGGACGCTCGACCTGGCGCTCGGCCTGATCCGCCGCGCTGCTGCCGGCGGGCTGCTCGGCCGCATGCAGCGGCAGGGCGAGCCCCCACAGCAGGAGCATGAGCAGCAGTGCGGCGAACCAACCGCGCTGCGCCCGCATCATGCGTATCGTCATGGTGCTCTCCTCACTGGATGCGGTTGTACTCGGACTGGTTGCGGGCACGCTGCTTGAGCGCCTTCTCCCAGGCCGCGCGGTCACCCTTGAACTCGCTGTCTTCCCAGGGCCGGGTGTCGGTCTTGCCGCGGTACTGCCCCTGCTCGTACACGGTGACCTGCGGCACCTCGCCACAGGCCGACAAGCCGGCAGACAGCACCCCCGCCAGCACGAGCACAGGCAGACGCTTCAAAGGGTGGCGGCTCATGATTGCCCCTCCCGCTTGCGCTCGCGCTTCTGCTCGCCACCGCCGTAGGCCGCATCCCAGCCCCACACCTCGGCGCCCGTGCCGCGGCGCAGCACGCGCTCGCGGAAGATGTCGGCCACCACGTTGGCGTCACCTGCCAGCAGGGCCTTGGTCGAACACATCTCGGCGCACAAGGGCAGCTTGCCCTGGGCCAGACGGTTTGAGCCGTACTTGTCGTACTCCGCCTGCGAGCCGGTTTCCTCGGGGCCGCCGGCACAGAAGGTGCATTTGTCCATCTTGCCGCGCGCACCAAAGGCCGCCTGGCCATTGGGGAACTGCGGCGCCCCGAACGGACAGGCGAAGAAGCAGTAGCCGCAGCCGATGCACTTGTCCTTGTCGTGCAGCACCACGCCATCTTCGGTCTTGTAGAAACAGTCGGTCGGGCATACTGCCATGCACGGCGCATCCGAGCAGTGCATGCAGGCGACCGAGATCGAGCGTTCGCCCGGCACGCCGTCGTTCATCGTCACCACCCGGCGGCGGTTCACGCCCCAAGGCACCTCGTGCTCGTTCTTGCACGCAGTGACACAGCCGTTGCATTCGATGCAGCGCTCGGCGTCACAGAGAAATTTCATGCGTCCCATCGTGTTCTCTCCTCGCCCTTACGCTTTGCTCACGCGGCACAGGGTGGTCTTGGTTTCCTGCATCATCGTCACCGGGTCGTAGCCATAGGTCGTGGCGGTGTTGACCGCCTCGCCACGCACGATCGGTGCCGCGCCATCGGGGTAGTACTTGAGCATGTCCTGGCCCTGCCACCAGCCGGAGAAATGGAAGGGCAGGAACACCGTGCCCGGGGCAACACGCTGGGTGACCTGGGCACGCACCTTGAGGCGCGCCTTGGTCGGCGACTCGACCCAGATGTACTCGCCGTTGCGAAAGCCCGCATCGTTGGCGTCCTTGGGGTTCACCTCGGCGAACATCTCCTGCTGCAGTTCGGCCAGCCAGGGGTTGGAGCGCGTTTCCTCCCCGCCCCCCTCGTACTCCACCAGACGGCCGGAGGTCATGATCAGCGGGTATTCGCTGGAGATGTTCTTGACCTTGTCCTGCATCGACTTGTAGAGCGTCGGCAGGCGCCAGAACTTCATCTTGTCGTCATGGGTCGGGTACTTCTCGACCAGGTCGGGCCGCGGCGAGTAGATCGGCTCGCGGTGCAGCGGCACCGGGTCGGGGAAGTTCCACACCAGCGCACGCGCTCTGGCGTTGCCAAACGGGTGGCAGCCATGGTTCTTCATCGCCACGCGGATGATCCCGCCCGACAGGTCGGTCTTCCAGTTCTTGCCTTCCGCCGCCTGCTTCTCGGCGTCGGTGAGTTCGTCCCACCAGCCCAGTTTCTTGAGCAGCACGTCATCGAACTCGGGGTAGCCCATCTGCAGGTCGGCGCCCTTGGAAGCCGAGCCCTCGGCGGCCAGCAGCGATACGCCGTCCTTCTCCACGCCGAAGTTGGCGCGGAAATTTCCGCCGCCGTCCATGACGTGCTTGGAGGTGTCATAAAGATTGGGCGTGCCCGGGTGCTTCATCTCCGGGTTGCCGTAGCACGGCCACGGCAGGCCGAAGTACTCGCCGTCGCAAGGGCCGCCGGCCGCCTTCAGCGTCCTGACGTCGAAGGTGTGCATGTTCTTCATGTGCAGCTTGAGGCGCTCGGGCGACTGGCCGCTGTAGCCGATGGTCCAGGTGCCGCGGTTGATCTCGCGCAGGATGTCCTCGATGTTCGGCTCGTCCCAGCCCTGGGCGTCCTTGTCGACCTTGATGTTCTTCACCAGCTCGTCCGCCCAGCCGAACTTCTTCGCGAAGGCGTACATGATGGTGTGGTCGGGCTTGGACTCGAACAGCGGCTCGATGACCTTCTCGCGCCACTGGATGGACCGGTTCGACGCAGTACACGAGCCAGTGGTCTCGAACTGGGTGCAGGCCGGCAGCAGGTACACGCCATCCTTGCGCACCATCGCCGCCATCGACGCAGTCGCCGACGGATAGGGGTCGATCACCACCAGGGTGTCGAGCTGCTTCATGGCCTCGACCATCTCCGCGCCGCGCGTCTGCGAATTGGGCGCATGGCCCCAATACACGACTGCGCGCAGGTTGCTGGGCTGGTCGATCAGCTCCTTGTTCTCGGTCACGCCGTCGATCCAGCGCGACACGGTGATGCCCGACTTGGTCATCAGTTCCTCGGAGGCGTAGCGGGCCTTGACCCACTCGTAATCGACGCCCCACACCTTGCACCAGTGCTTCCACGAACCGGCGGCCAGGCCGTAGTAGCCAGGCAGCGAATCCGGGTTGGGGCCGACGTCGGTCGCGCCCTGCACGTTGTCGTGGCCGCGGAAGATGTTGGTGCCGCCACCCGACACGCCGACGTTGCCGAGCACCAGCTGCAGGATGCACATCGCGCGCACGTTGGCGTTGCCGACGGTGTGCTGGGTCTGGCCCATGCACCACACAACGGTCGAGGGCCGGTTCATGGCCAGCGTCTCGGCGACCTTGAACACCTGGTCTTCCGGAATACCGGTCACTTCCTGCACGCGCTCGGGCGTCCAGGTCATGATCTCTTCCTTGACCTTCTCCAGGCCGAAGACGCGGTCGTCGATGTACTTCTGGTCTTCCCAGCCGTTCTTGAAGATGTGGTACAGCATGCCCCAGATGAAGGGGATGTCGGTGCCCGAGCGGATGCGCACGTACTGGTGCGCCTTCGCCGCCGTGCGCGTGAAGCGCGGGTCCACGACGACCATCTTGCAGCCGTTTTCCTTGGCATGCAGCATGTGCAGCATCGACACCGGGTGGGCCTCGGCCGCATTCGAGCCGATATAAAGCGCCGCCTTGGAGAACTGCATGTCGTTGTAGGAGTTCGTCATCGCACCGTAACCCCAGGTGTTCGCCACGCCCGCCACCGTGGTGGAGTGGCAGATGCGCGCCTGGTGGTCGCAGTTGTTGGTGCCCCAGAAGGACACGAACTTACGCAGCAGGTAGGCCTGCTCGTTGTTGTGCTTCGATGAACCGATCCAATACACGGCGTCCGGGCCGGACTCCTCGCGGATCCTGAGCAGGCGGTCGCCGACCTCGTTCAGCGCCTGCTCCCAGGACATGCGCTGGTACTTGCCGTCGACCAGCTTCATCGGGTACTTCAGGCGGTGCTCGCCGTGGCCGTGCTCGCGCAGCGCCGCACCCTTGGCACAGTGCGCGCCGAGGTTGATCGGCGAATCGAACACCGGCTCCTGATGCACCCACACGCCATTGCGCACGATGGCATCGGTCGAACAGCCGACCGAGCAGTGGGTGCATACGGTACGACGCACTTCGGCGGGGCCGTCGCTGCGTGACACGCCCGCGGCCGCAGCGTCTGCCGCACCGATGAGGTTGTAGGGCAGCTGGGTGGCGATCGCCCCCGCGCCCACGCCCAGGCCCGAGCGCTTCAGGAAGGCGCGCCGATCCATGGTCTGGCCCAGCGGCCGCGCTGCCGCGCCGCGCAGGCGACGCGCACTGCCGGCAGTCGCAGCGGATTTCTTGGTCAGCATCGTGGCGTCCTCCTCAGATCCGCGCGGTGCGGTAGTAATTGCGCATGTGCGCGCTGGTGCCCTGCTCTGCAGCCTCGCGGCGTGCATCCTCGACCACGGCCGCCGCCTGCGGTACGGCCTGGGTCGCTGCCGTCGCCACCGCGGCGGCGCTTGCGGCACTGCCCGCACCGACGGCCATCAGGAAGTTCCGCCGGGACAATTTCGTCGTGTCGTCTTTCATCATCGATCTCCCCCCCAACAAAGAATCGGCATCCGCCCGTCAGGCGGACACCTCCAGCATGTCGAACGCCTCGCGCTCGATGTCCATGAAGGCCAGCAGCAAGGCACCCACCTTCGCGTAAAAGTCCGCCCCGGGCGCCTGCGCCAGGGCATGTGCAAAATCGGCATACCAGGGCGCGATGTGGCGCGCGAAGAACGCGCGCTGGCGCTGCAGGCCCGCCTCGTCAGGCCCGGTCAGCACCAGGTGGCGCATGACCTCGGCGAGCGCGGCGATGTGGTCCTCGGTTTCCGTCACCCCGGCGCGACGGCCCAGCCCGAGCTCGGCGAGGTCGGCACGCAGTTCGGCTAGCGGCTCCTCTTGCAGGAAGCCGGTCAGGTACCACGAGCCATTGGCCATCACCACCGGCTTGCCAACGCTGATGAAGAGGGCGTTGAATTCGTCGCATACCCCCTGCAAGGGCGCACCAGCCGCAGCGCCAAGTGCGGCCCAGGCCTGCGGCAAGGCACCGGCCGTACCGCCGAGGGCGCTCGCCGCCGCTGCAAGCGCAGCCAGCAGCGGCGCATCCGGCGCGCCATGGAGCAGGCGCGCAAGCAGTGCGTAGTGCTCGGCGCGAGCACGGTCCTCCTCGGACCAGCTGGGTTGGGCATGGACGGGGATGGTAGCGGCGCTCATTCGGACAGATCCCAGGCCTTCACGGCCGAACTTGAGGTCGATTCGGACTTCATCATGTCGATGACACGGCAATCCGCACACATGCGCAGGCGGGCACGCTCAGCCTCGGTGGCGAACATGGAATGCCCGGACAGGCGGGCGATCATGGATTCGATCAGCGGCGTGGCCCCCATCGCCTTGCCACAGGCGGTGCAGTGGAACATGTCGGCCTCACGCAGGGCACGCGCCCGACGCGCCTCCTCGCCCAGCGCCAGGCGGGGTTCGAGCGCCAGCGCCGACTCCGGACAGGAGGCGACGCACAGGCCGCACTGCAGGCAGTTGCGCTCGATGAAGTCGAGCCGGTAGCTGTCGGTCGCAGCACGCAGGGCGCCAGCCGGACAGGCGCCGGTACAGGCCATGCACAGCGTGCATGCGTCGGACACGACGACCTGACCGAAGGGCGCGCCGGCCTTCAGTGCGATCGCGGCGGGCAGGCCCGGCGCGGCCTGCGCCGCGGGAGCGTGCTGGACAAGGTGGCGGAGCGCGAAGTCCAGCGTCTCGCGCTTCTTCGGCAGCAGGCGGAAACGCGCCGGCACGGCAATGCCGGTTGCGGGCGCCCACGACCACAGGGCGCGCTCCAGTGCCTGCCACTCCTCGGCATCGGCCTCGATGATGCGCAGATGCTCGCCCGCGTAGCCGAGTGCAGACAGGATGGTCTGGCCGTAGCCGGCCTGGGCCTTGAGTGGCGCGGCGTCGTGACTGCCGGCAGCGAGTACGGCGACCTGGCAGGCCCCCAGCGCCAGGCTACCGAGCATCAGGTCCAGCCCGACCGCATCCGCGCTCCACACCTCGACCGGGATCACGCGCGCAGGCAGGCCGCGACCACGGCGCGCAAGACGGGCAATGGCAGCGGCACCGTCCTCTGCAGCGTGAAACACGATGCAGGCGTCGCGGCCACCCGTGCGGGCGTACTCAGAAAGCAGGGTCTTCACACGCAGGCCCACATCGGGCACGCGCGGAAACTGGAAGCCCAGCGCCCCCGACGGACACACCGTGCTGCAGGTGCCACAGCCCTTGCACAACCAGGGATCAACGGCGATCACGTCGCCGTTGGAACGGATCGCCTCGGTGGAGCAGACCTCGATGCAGTTGGTACAGCCCGTCTTCCTGGCGCGGCTGTGCGCGCACAGGCCCGCATCGAAGGCAACGTAGCGCGGCTTCTCGAACTCGCCGATGAACTCGCCCAGCGACTGCACCGCCAGCGCCTGCTCGAAGGGATCGCGGCCCGGCGCCGCGTAGCCGTCGGGCAGTTCGATGCGCTTGAGCAGAGGCTCGACGGACAGGTCGAGCACGAGGTCGAAGCGCTCGCTGCGCGCCGTATCGGTGCGCGCGAAATCGATCGCGCCGATCTCGCCACAGGCGGCGACGCAGGCGCGGTGGCCGCGACAGGCGTCGACATCGACCTGCAGGTCGAAACCGATCGCGCCCTCGGGACAGGCCTTCACACAGGCGTTGCAGCGCACGCAAAGCTCGAGGTCGATCGGATTGCGCTGCTGCCATTGCAGCTCGAATTCGCCGAGGTGACCGGACAAGCTCAGCACCTTGCCCGACCACACCGGGTACTCATTGGCCGCGGGCAGTTCGACTTCGCCAGCACGCTGGGTAATGAGCACCGCCGGATCGAAGCTGCCTGCCAGGCGTTCTGCCCAGCCAAGCGCGGCGCCTGCTTCGCCGATGATCAACAGGCTGCGCCCAGCCTGCATCTGCACCGCAGGCACGGGCTCGGGCGCAGGCAAGGTGGTCGCTGCCGCGATCAGCGCGGCCAGCTTGGGCGCCGCCTGCGCCGACTCGGCCGAGCGGCCGGCGTTCTCGCGCAGGTTGAAGAAGTGGATGCGCTGACCGGCCTCGTGCGTGTCGGCCAGTTCGCCGAACAGCGCGGTTTCCTGCGTACAGGACACGAAGACCGTGCGCCCGGCGGCAAGGTCTGCGTCCACCACAGGCAAGTCCTGGGCGCACAGCGCGTGGTGACAGGACGCAACGACGCCGGCAGCAGCAAGCTGCCCGGCGTCCAGCGAGAAACTGCGATTACAGTCGCAGAGGCGGATCCGCTCTTGATTGTCGTGCATCGATTCGTCCGTTTAATCCACCGATTCGAAGCACTCGGCGGGCCAGCCAAAACGGAACCCTGGACCACAAAACAAACCGCAAAAGACCACACTGGGGCGCCAACTGGTCTCAGTACAGACAAATTGTCCCGGACGCCCCGTTTTGTCCCACCGGGCCGGCTACGCCTCCCCGGCAGCGCCGTTGGTCTGCACCTTGGCCGCGCTCCCGGCTGCAGGCGCAGCCTCGGCAAGGCCTGCAGCCGACGCCTGCTCGCCGGGCGGGGGCGTCGAGGCGCCCTCGGGCACGAGCACCTCGGATACGCCCGCTGCGGACGCGGCGGCGGGTGTAGCCAGAGTTTCTTCGGGCGCCTCCGTCTGCTCTGCAGCCGGCGCATCCCCCAGCCACTCGCGCGCATGCTTGAGCTTTTCCATCAAGTGCGGCGGGATCGGGTCGGCGATGTTGTAGTCGTCGATATAGACGTCCAGCCCGTCCATGCGGTTGAAATGCGGGTCGGCAAAGAGCTTCTTGAGCGCCTGGCGGCGCACGGCCTCGCTGACCTCCTCCTTGAGGAAGGCGGTGAAGTCCGACGCCAGCGTCAGCGCTTCAACCGGGGGCAGTTCGACCGCCGCGGGCGCCGGAACGGCAAGGGCTGCATCCGCATGTTCGTCCAGCCCGCCATCGGCAGGTCGATCCGCGACCGTAACCGGCGGCTCGGCAACAGGGCGCACGGGCGCGCCCCCCGCTGCGAGCTTGCGCTTCGACCAACGCGACAGGAAGCCACCGCTCACTGCGGCCTCCTGTCCTGCGCAAGCGGATCGTTGCGCCTCACCTTGCGACGCGGAGCTGGCTTGTAATGGGTATTGACGAAATCGCCCACCCAGTCGGCGATCTCACGCGACATCGCCACCCCATCGACCTGCTCGCCCGAGTCGAGCCAGCGCGCCGCCTCCCCATAGCTCACTGACACGGCAGCAGGCAGCGCCTGGCCGCCTTCCTTGCGCCACATCACGAACACCTTGGGAATCGGCGAGCTCATGTTGAGGAAATAGTTGTCCACCTCGTCACGAAAGAGCGCCAGCGCGTGACCGCCAATCCGCCACTGCCGCCGCTCCGGCTCGGAGACGATCTCGGCGACCCCCGGCCCGGGGTCGGCGAAGGCAGGCACCACCCCGACCGCCTCCCAGGCCTCATCCACCCAGGGATTGTTCAGGCGGCGACACTCCATGATCACCGCGATCGGAAACTCGTTCATGACTCTTCACCTGACTTGTGGAACCGAACTCTGTCTACAGCATACGTCCGCAGCCTCGAGCCGGCGACCATCGGGCACTGCGGCCCGGTGATCGCAGCACCGCCACGCAGCGCCCCGCTTGCCGCTACAATCCGCTGCTCCAGGGCCTGCAGCCCCGCGTGCAACAAGCGATCCGCCCATGAATGCGCCTCCCCCGAACCCTCCCCTGCTGAGCCAGGCCAGCCGCCCGCTCACGGTCGACATCCCGGCGATCAACGAACACGGCGACGTCGTGCCGACCTCGATTGCCGGCGAACACCCGCTCACGCTGTATGTCGACAAGCGCGAGATCGTCACCCTCATGACCCTCGGCGCAGCGCCCGAGGCGCTCACCATCGGCTGGTTGCGCAACCAGCGCCTGGTGCGCGCGCTGGACGAGATCGCCGCGGTCCAGGTCGACTGGGAGGTCGACGCCGTGTCGGTGACCACCCGCGCCGGGCTGCGCGACCTCGACGACAAGCTCGGCAGCCGCACCGTCACCACCGGCTGCGGCCAGGGTACGGTGTTCGGCGGGCTGATGGACGAAATCGACCAGATCCGCCTGGCCCATGAGCGCACGCTCAGACAGTCGACCCTGTATGCGCTGATGGACGCGGTACGTCACCATGAGTCCATCTACAAGCAGGCTGGCGCCGTGCACGGCTGCGCCCTCGCCCAGGCCACGCCGGGCGGGTGCGAGATCCTGATGTTCTTCGAGGACGTCGGTCGCCACAACGCGGTGGACGCGATCGCCGGGCAGATGTGGCTCGACGGCCTGGATGGCGGAGACAAGATCTTCTACACCACCGGCCGGCTGACCTCCGAGATGGTGATCAAGACGGCGCAGATGGGCATCCCCTTCCTTGTCTCGCGCTCCGGCCTCACCCACATGGGCTGGCAGATCGCGCAGCGCATCGGCCTCACCATGATCGGGCGGGCACAGGGCAAGCACTACCTGCTCTTCACCGGCGCCGACCGCTTCGAGCGCGACTGAAGCCACCACAAACAAAGCCAACCGCGTACCGAAGGAGCCCAGACGATGACCGCGACAACGACGCCTGCCAGCCTCCCGGACTCCGGCCGCCCCGCCGATCGGCGCATCACCGGCGTGCTACTGGCGGGCGGCCAGGGCAGCCGGATGGGCGGCGTCGACAAGGGTCTGGTCGAGCTCGCCGGACGGCCGATGGCCGCACATGCGCTCGAGCGCCTCGCCCCCCAGGTCGATGCGCTGATCATCAACGCCAACCAGAACCTCGAAGCCTGGCAAGCATTCGGCTATCCGGTATTCGGCGACGACATCGGCGGATTCGCGGGGCCGCTGGCCGGGCTGCACGCAGCACTCACGCGCGCTCGGCACCCCCTGGTCGTCACCGCGCCCTGCGACTCGCCCTTCCTGCCCCATGACCTTGTCGAGCGTCTCGCCAGCGCACTGCATGCAGCCAAGGCACAGCTTGCCGTGGCAAAGACCTTCGACCAACCCCACCCGGTGTTCTGCCTGTGCCGGCGCGATCTCGCCGAGCACCTCGGCACTTTCCTCGCCAGTGGCGGGCGCAGGATCGATCGCTGGTACGGCAGCCTCGACGTGGTCGAGGTGAGCTTCGACGACGAGGAGGCAGCCTTCCGCAACATCAACACCCGCGACGAGCTCGCCGCTGCAGGGCAGGAGCTGCCCGCAGGCCATGGCTGACAGGGACAAGCGGGTGACGGGCCCGGCCTTGACGCAGCGTGCACCGCAGGATGTGGCGCTCCCGGCAGCCTGCCTGACCGCGCGCGAAGCGGCCAGCTTCCTGCAGCTCAACGAGAAGAAGCTCTACGAGCTCGCCAATAGCCGCGAGATTCCGGCCGCACGCATCGGCGGCAAGTGGCTGTTCCCGCGCGCCTTGCTGGAGGAGTGGCTGCTCGAGCAGGCCCATGGTGGCGCACTCACCGACCGCCTGCTGATCACCGGCAGTGACGACCCGCTGCTGGCCGCGACCACCGCGGCGCTGGCCGCCCAACTCGGCGCCGAAGGCCTGGTCGCCTACAGCCCCACCGGCACGCTCACCGGCCTGGAACTGCTCGCACGCCGCCGAGCCAACGTGTGTGCGCTGCACTGGGGCGGGGTCGAGCACAGCGCGCAGCAGCATGCGCTCCTGTTGCGCCGCTTCGGCGCCAGTCGCGGCTGGACCCTGGTGCGCCTGGCCCTGCGTGAGCAGGGCGTGATCCTGCGCCGCGGGCTGGAGGTCGACGGTCTCGAGACGCTTGTTGCTTTCGACTACCGCTGGGCGATGCGCCAGGCCGGCGCCGGCTCGCGCCACTTCCTGGAGTCGGCCCTCGCCAGCCGCGGGTTTTCCGCCGCCGATTGCAGCGTGGTGGCAGAAGCACGCAGCGAGCGCGAAGCCGCTGCGGTGGTCGCACGCGAGGACGCCGACTGCGCACCGGGCACGCGCGCGGCGGCGGCGGAGTTCGGACTGGGCTTCCTGCCCCTGGGCTGGGAGGCCTTCGATCTCGCACTGCCGCGCGACATCCTGTTCCGCCGCCTGTTCCAGGACCTGCTCAGCGCCTACGGCAACGCCCGCGCGCAGTCCCTGTCACTGCGCCTGAGCGGCTACGATCTATCGCCGCTCGGTCGCGTACTCACCCTGGACTGAAGCAGGCCTCCTGCACGAGGGCGAGCGGACTCAGCCCTGCATCCAGTCGACGATGAAGTCGGCCACCTTCACGGGGTCGTTGATGTTCAGCCGCGGCAAGGGCGTGACCAGGTCGACATCGGTGGCGACAGCGATGATGTTCGGGTCATCCGGATGCAGCAATGGCTCGGAAACGACCGCCCGATGCACCTCGATCTTGGGAATCTGCGCGCGCTTGAAACCCTCGACCAGCACCAGATCGCAGGGCCCCAGATGGGCAAGCAACTCATCGAGCGTGGCCTCGGGCTGCCCGCGCAGCTCGCGGGTGAGCGACCAGCGCTGCGCCGAACTCACCAGCACCTCACGGCAGCCGGCCTGGCGATGACGCCAGGAGTCCTTGCCAGCATGGTCGATATCGAAGCTATGGTGCGCATGCTTGACCAGCGACACGACGAGACCGCGTGCGCTCAGCACGCCGACCACCTGCTCGACGAGCGTGGTCTTGCCGCTGCCGGACCAGCCGGCGAACCCGATCAGTTTCATCTTGCTGCATGTTCCATTGGGTTAGGGGTGGATGGGCGCACCGCTGGCAGCATTGTCCGGCGCAGCGTCACGGCGATAGACCGGCTCGGCAAGCAGGCTGACGATGAAGGCGCTGCCCTGGCCGGGTTCGCTGTCAACGCCGATGCGTCCGCCGTAGCGCTCGACCAGGGTATGGCTGATCGACAGCCCCAACCCTGTGCCCTGGCGTTTCTTGGTGGTGAAGAAGGGGTCGAAGATGCGCGCCATGTCTTCCCGCGCGATGCCTCTGCCCGTATCGCGGACAACGATGACGACACCGGCTGCATCGGTGGCGGGATCGCGATCCGCCGTCTCCAGCGTCAGCGTACCGCCCTCGGGCATCGCTTGCACGGCGTTGACGATGAGGTTGATCAACACTTGCTGCAACTCCTGCAGGTTGATCAATACCGGACAACGCGCCTCGAGGCGCTGCACCAGCTGCACCTCGCTGCGCGCCAGGTGCTGGCGGGTAAGCACCAGGCAGTCGGCAAGCGCGGCATTGACATCGACCGCCTCGACGTAGCCGGCAAACTCACCGGGGCGGGCAAACTGCAGCAGCTTGGTCACGATCAGGCGGATGCGGTGCACCTGCTCATGGATGAGGCGGATCTCGTTGGCAACCGGGCGGGCCGCCGGCCCCAGCTCCTCGCGCAACACGTCGAGGTTGCCCTGGATCACCGCCGTCGGGTTGCTGATCTCGTGCGCGACCCCCGCAGTGAGCTCACCGATGGCCGCGAGCTTCTCGCTCATCACGAGGCGGTGCTGCGCGGCCCGCAGATCCTCATTGGCAGCAGCGAGATCGGCCGTGCGCTCGGCCACCTTGCGATCGAGCGACGCATTGAGGGCCTGCAGCTCGCCGCGCTGCGCGGCCTGGCCGTCGAGCAGGTGATCCAGCGCAGCAGCCAGGCGGCCCAGTTCGTCGCGGCTGCCCACGCTGCCGACGCGCGCGGCCTCGTTGCCGCCGTCGACGCACTCGATGGTGGCATGCATGCGCTCGATCGGGCGGAAGATGCTGCGCGCCCAGTGCAGCGTCAGCAGGGCACCGATGAAGCTCACCATCAAGGACACCACCGCGACGATGAGCAAGGACATGCGCTTGGCCGCGCGGAAAGGGGCTTCCAGAAACCCGACATAGAGCATGCCCACACGCTCACCGCGACTGTCGAGTACGGGCTCGTAGCCCGACACGTACCAGTCATTGACGACAAAGGCGGTCTCCAGCCAGGTCCGCCCCTGGCCGAGCACGTGCTCGCGCACCTCTGCCGACGCCCGCGTGCCGAGCGCGCGCACATCCGCGAACAGACGCACATTGGTGGCGATCCGCGTGTCATCGACGAAGAGCGTGGCCGTACCCTCGCTGCCCTCGGGCAGGGCCCCCTCGCGGTAGACGATGGCATTGATCGTGTCGACGAAGCCGAGGTTGCCATTGAGCAGTACGCCGCCCTCGAGCACGCCGACCTGCCTGCCAAGCGCATCGCGCACCGGCGCCGCGGCGTGGATGACGAGACCGCGCGACTCTTCCTGGCGCAGGTCGGGCTGCGCGCGCTCGGTCGCGATCAAAGGCAGGCGTGCGCGCTCGCGCAGCGCCGGCGCGAGCGCCAGCAGGTCATCAGGCTCAAAGCGCTCGATCACCGCGCCGCCGCCCGACTCGAGCGCGCGTGCGACGATCGGCCAGGCGCTGCGCGCACTGCCCGCCGCCGTCCCGGTCGCGGCGTGCAGCACGCGGCCTTCGGCGTCCAGCAGGTTGAGGAAGTCGAGTCCGAGCCGGGTCTGCTGCGCCCCAAGCAAGGCCGGCAGTGCGTCGCCCTCGCGCGCGACGGACAGCGCCTGTGACGCCGCCAGCGCGTCGACGCCGCCGCCCACACCGTCGATGACGCGCTGGAAGTAGGCGTTGGCCGTGACCAGGTCGCTGCCGACACGAGACACCATCAGACGGTGGTAGTAGGCCTCGCCCCAGTACCACACCAGCCCCATCATGACGGGGAAACCGAGCATCAGCGGCGCCAGCACGAGGCAAAGCAGCTTGGCCCGTACCGAGCTGCGCAACCAATCCAGCCCGGGCACGCTCAGCCTCGCCCGCCGTTGATGCCTGCCCGGCTCATGCACGCCGCACGAGATCAGGCGCAGGTGCCTCCTCGGCCCACTCGGCGAACTTGCGCTCCAGGGTCTTGCGCGACACCCCCAGGCGGCGTGCGGCCTCGGTCTTGTTGCCCGCACAGGCCTCGGTAACACGCTCGATGTGGCGGCGCTCGACCGCGGACAAGGTGAGCTCGAGCTCGTCCGCAGGCGGAGCGGTGTCGTGGTCTGTCTCGGCAAAGCAATCGGTGGCGAAGCAACCGAGGATCATCGAACGCTCGACGTAGTTGCGCAGTTCGCGCACATTGCCCGGCCACGCATAGCGCTGCAAGCGGCTGACGACGCCGTGCGACAGCGGCAGCTGCGCCACGCCGAGCTGGACCGCGAGCGGGCCCATGAAGTGATGCATGAGATCGGGGATATCCTCGACGCGCTCGCGCAAGGGCGGCAGGCGCATGTCCACCACCGCAAGGCGATAGTAGAGATCCTGGCGAAAGCGCCCGGCCTGGACCTCGGCCGCGAGGTCGCGATTGGAAGCGGCGATGATGCGCACGTCCACCGGCACCTCGCGCTCGGAACCGACCGGGCGCAGCTTGCGCTCCTCGATCACGCGCAGCAGCCGGGTCTGCATGGCCAGCGGCAGCTCGCTGATCTCGTCCAGGAACAAGGTGCCGCCGTGAGCGTAGTAGAACAAGCCATTGCGGCTCTCGCCCGCCCCGGTGAACGCGCCCTTCACATGACCGAACAGCTCGCTCTCGATCAGCTCGGAGGCGATCGCGGCGCAATTGAGCGGCACGAAGGGCCGTTGCGCACGCGGACTGGTCTGGTGCAATGCGCGCGCCACGACCTCCTTGCCCGTGCCCGACTCACCGAGCAACAGGACAGTGCTGGGCATCTGCCCGACACGCCGCACCAGCCCGCGCAACTGCTCGATCGCCGCCGAGTGGCCCACCAGCCCCATCGGATCGGCAGCCAGGCCGGCGAGCTCGCGGCGCAGCACGAAGTTCTCGCGTGCAAGACGAGCGCGCTCGAAGCAGCGCTTGATCGAGTTCAGGATCTGATCGACCCGGAAAGGCTTGAGGATGAAGTCGGAGGCACCACCCCGTAGCGCGTCGATCGCAGTCTCCATGTCGGCGAACGCGGTCATCAGGATCACATCGCCGGTATAGCCGTGCTCGCGCAGCTCATGAAGCCACTCGATGCCCGACTTGCCCGGCAGCGCGATGTCCAGCACCAGCAGATCGAAATGCAGGCGCGCCATGAGCGCGGCCGCATGCTCGGCATCGCCCGCGCTCTGCACCATGCCGCAGCGGCGCGCGAGCGTGCGCTCGAGAAAGTTGCGCATGCCCTCCTCGTCATCGACGACGAGGACCGAATGGGCTTGCCAGTTGTACTCGGCCAGGTCGACCGGCCTGTCCGTCATGCCTGCTGTCTCTTGCAGCATCGTGTCTCCTCCTGATCCCTCGTCTTGCCTGAACCCACCATCAGAACGGCTTGAGCACAACGAGGAAGACGACGACGAACAGGATCAGCACCGGAACCTCGTTGAACACGCGGTACCAGACATGCGAGCGGGCGTTGCGGCCTGCGGCGAAGTCGCGCATCAGCCGGCCGCAGTACAGGTGATAACCGACGAGCACCAGCACGAGCAAGGTCTTCACATGCAGCCAGCCACCGGCAAATCCGTAGCCGAACCACAGCCAGAGCCCCAGGCCGACGGCGAGGATGCCGAGCGGAGTCATGAAGCGATAGAGCTTCAGCTCCATCATCGCCAGGCGCTCGCGTGTCGCGATGTCGTCGACCATCGCGTGATTGACGAACAGACGCGGCAGATAGAACAGGCCGGCGAACCAGCTCACGACGAAGATGATGTGCAAGGCCTTGAGAGTCAGCATGTGCAGAACGTGCTCCAGAAAAAAGGGTGTCGCCAGACGGCGCAGCCGTAGGCAGCGCCTCAGCCGGGCGCAACGACGCACTCACGCGCTGCAGCCAGGCCAGCAGAGATGGTCGGATAGGCAAGCTGCGCACGCAGTTCCCGCTTCATGCGACGGTTGTCGATCCGGCGCGATTCGCTCATGAAGGACAGCGTGACGGGCGACAGTCGCTCGACGATCTGTCGCCGATCGAGGCGAGGCGGCCGCGCGAAGGCGAACGCATCGGCCACCGCATCGAAGTAGTCGCCCATCTTCATGTCCGAATCGTCGCTGACGTTATACACACGACCGGGGAGCGCACGAAAGAGCGCCAGACAGGCCAGGCGGGCGAGATCCACGGCATGGATGTGGTTGGTATGGACATCGTCTTCGGCACACAGCACCGGATCACCGCGCCGCAGCCGGTCGAGCGGCAGGCGATCGGCCGCATAGATGCCAGGCGCGCGCAGCACCGATACCCGCACCCCTGTGCGTCCGCCAAAAGCGCGCAGACGCTGCTCTGCATCGACCCTGCGCCGCGCACGTGCCGTCTGCGCCCGACAGGGCCGCAGCTCGTCCACCCGCGCACCTGCACAATCGCCGTAAACCCCTGTCGTGCTTATGTATACGAGGGCCTGTGGTAGACTTCGGCGCGCTCCGAGCGCAGCCAGCAGGCGCTTCGTCCGCGGGTCGCCCTCACCGGCGCCGGGCGGCGGTGCAAAGTGCAGGATGGCGTCGGCGACGCCACCCAGACGGGCCAGACTGCGCGCATCATCGAGATCGGCCACGATCGGGATGGCACCGGCGGCACGCAGCTGAGCGCATGCCTCGCGATTGCGAACGAGCGCAAAAACGCGAAAACGACGCGTCAGCCAGGGCAGTGCGCGCCGGGCCACGTCGCCACTGCCAACGATCAGGACTCTTTTCATCAGGGCATTATCTCACGCACCATGAACCACCGGATTTCACTTCAGCCCGGCAACCACCAATTCGACGCCGAAGCCGGACAGACCGTGCTCGAGGCCGCGCTTGGCGCGGGACTGCTGCTCCCGCACAGCTGCCGCGATGGCGCCTGCGGCGCCTGCAAGGGCAAGGTACTCGAAGGCGAGGTGGTACACGGCCCGCACTCCGAAGGCGCCCTCCCGGAGGCCGAGCGCGCCGAGGGCTACGCGCTGTTCTGTTGCGCGCAGCCGGTCTCGGACCTCGTCATCGAGGCACGCAATGTAAGCCGTGCGGACGACATCCCGGTGCGCAAGCTGCCCTGTCGCGTGCAGCGGCTGCAGCGCCTGGCCGACGACGTGATGCTGATCGACCTCAAGCTGCCGGCCAGCGAAGCCTTCAAGTTCCGCGCCGGCCAGTACATCGACATCCTGCTCGCCGACGGCGCCCGGCGCAGCTTCTCGATCGCCAACGCCCCGCATGACGCCGGCCACCTCGAGCTGCATGTCCGCCGTATCGATGGCGGCCGCTTCACGCACCACGTCTTCGAGGCCATGAAGGAGAAGGAGATCCTGCGCTTCGAAGGTCCGCTCGGCAGCTTCTGGCTGCGCGAGGACTCCGCCCGACCGATCGTGATGGTGGCAGGTGGCACCGGCTTCGCACCGATCAAGGGACTCATCGAGCATGCACTGCACATCGGCCTGCAGCGCCCGATCACGCTCTACTGGGGCGCGCGCGACCGCGCCGGACTCTATCTCGACGCGCTCACGCGCGACTGGGAAGGCCGCCTGCCCGGCTTCCGCTACATCCCGGTACTGTCCGATGAGAAGCCCGACGACGCCTGGACAGGACGGCGCGGCCTGGTCCACCAGGCCGTGCTCGACGACTTTGCCGACCTCTCGACACACGAGATCTACGCCTGTGGCGCTCCGGCGATGATCGACGCCGCGCGCTCGAGCTTCGTCGCCAGCCGCAGCCTGCCCGAGGACGCGTTCTTCGCCGACGCCTTCACCTTCGCCCAGCCGACGAACTGAACCGCCCCACCTGGAGCGCTCGATGAGCCAGACCACCCTGCTGACCCGCGAGCCGGTCGTCAACAAGAACCGCGCCATCACGGCCAACCGCATCATCGCCCATGGCCCCAACGTGGCGTCGGTGGTCGAGGCGCTCGCGACCCAGACCGAAGTCTGGCCCAGTCATCACCCGGTGTTCGTCAGTCTCGGCCGCCTGGTGCCGACCCCGGAGCTGCTCGAGTGGGCGCTGCCCGAGAACGCCACCATCGAGATCCCGGCGCAAACCCTGGCACACCCGCAGACACAGGCGCTCATGGCTCGGCTGCAGGAAGCCGGCACGGGCATGTGCCTGACCTGGTTCTCGCCCGGCACCGCCCTGCCAGCCGGCGTGGATTGGCGTTTCGTGCTCATGGACGGGCGTCGCAACACCGCCCCTGCCGGCTCACCCGGCCTGACCATGGCCTGGGGCCTGGCCGATATCGGCGCCTTCCGCCAAGCCGTCGGTGCGGGCTTCGACGGCGCCTCGGGATGGTTCTTCCTGCACGGCAACCCGCCCGCCAAGGCCTTGAATCCCGGGCACGCACAGATCGTGCGGCTGCTCAACCTGGTCCGCAACAACAGCGAGGTGCGCGACATCGAGGCGGTGCTCAAGCAGGATGTGGCGCTGTCCTACAAGCTGCTGCGCTACATCAACTCGGCCGGTTTCGGCCTGATGTGCGAGATCCAGTCCTTCCGCCACGCAGTGAGCATCCTCGGCTACGACGCCCTGAACAAGTGGCTGTCGCTGCTGCTGGTCACGGCCAGCCGCGATCCCAGCGCGCCGGCGATGATGCAGACGGCGATCGCGCGTGGCCGCTTCATGGAGGAGGTGGGCTCGGCGTACTTCGACGCATCCGAGCGCGACAACCTGTTCATCACCGGCGCCTTCTCGCTGCTGCACCTGCTGCTCGGCACCTCCATGCAGGAAGTGCTCGAGCAGATGAACCTGCCCGCCAACGTCAGCGAAGCACTGCTCTACGGCCAGGGCGAGTTCGGCCCCTTCCTCAAGCTTGCACAAGCCTGCGAAAGCTTCGACGCCAGCACCCTCGCCAAGGTCGCGGCCGACCTGCACATCCCCTTCGAGCGCATCAACCGGGCCCAGCTGCTGGGGCTGAACTTCGCCGACAGCATGCAGGCCTGAGCCGAGCCCGCACACACGCGGCCGCGGCATGGATCACGCCCGCTGCACATGGCTCGGGCTAGAATCGTGGCTCCTGCGCCCTCCAACCGCCTCGCCACCGAATGCTCCCTGCCACCTTCAGTGCTTTCGAGCTGCAGCCCGTTCCGGATGGCGCATCCACCATCCTGCGCCTGCTCGCCGCAGCGGCGCCGAACTGGCCCGAGGTGGCCCTGGTCGCTGCACGCGACCCGGCACTCAGCCTGGCGCTGCTGATCGCGCGCCCGCTTGCCGCCGGAGAGCTCGACGGCGGGATCAACAGCGCCCTGCGGCGCAGGCTGGAGGATATCGGCACCGACCTGCTGCGCGCCTGGCTACTGGGTCTCGGCCACCTCGGCAACGGCAATGCCGAAGCCGGCACGAAGGCCTTGCTGCGCGCAGAGTGCGCCATGCACCTGGCGATCGAGTCCGGCTACCCGCGCCCGGACGAGGCCTATCTGGGTGGCCTGTGGCGCGGGCTGTCCCGCCCCGGCTCATGCCGCGACGGCCGCCGTCCCCCGTACCACGGCCTGATGCGTGACTGCGGCCTGCCCGCCAGCCTCGCAGACGGCCTCGAACTCGCTGGCCTGGCCGATGAACGCGCAACCGGTGCTCACCCCCTGCTCGCGCTCCTCACCGCCGCCGACCTGCTCACCGCCGACGACTGGGAAGCGCACATCGCACGCGTCTCCGGACTCGCCGGCCTGCCAGCGGAAGCGGTGCTCAGCCTGCGCACGGATGTCGGCTACATCGTGTCGGGGCATGCCGTCTATCCGCCCGCAGGATCACCCCTGCAAACCACGCCCCACCCGCCTGCGCGGCTGTCCGACGACCCTTATCGCAGCGCAGGCATGCTGGGCTTGCTCACCGCGGCATTCGTAGACCTCGACACGGCCACCATCAAGGCACGCCTGCAGCTGGCCTGCCCGCTGTTCGGCCTGCATACGCCCCCGGTCCTGCTCGGTGTCGACGGCGACGGACTGCTGCGCCCGCTGCTGGAGGCCGATTGCGGCAGCACCGAGGCCCTGATTGCCGAACTGAGCCTGCGCCTCGAAGACGAGGCCAGCTGCATCGCACTCAGCACGCGCAGCGAACTGCCCACCTCCTTCATTCCCGCCGGCGGCGCACCGGGGCGCAGCGTGGCCGACTGGCAGATCGCACGCTGGCTGGGCCAGCATGGTTTCCACTGCCTGCCGCTGTCCAGCGGCCACGATGCCGCAGTGGCACTCATCCCGGCGCCTTCGGAGAACGCGCTCGACAGCGAGCTGCGCTGGCGTTACGCCGCACTGCTGGGTGCCGCCGCCCGTGCACTGCGCAACGTTGCCCGCCAGCGCAACGAGATCGCCGCGCGCGAGGCGATGCTGCAGCAACGCTTCCGCGAGCATGTGCGCAAGATTGCCCACGAGGCCGCCAACCCGCTGACCGTCCTCAAGAGCCGGCTCGGCATGCTCGTCCAGCAACGCCCGGAGGACGCTCCGCTGCAGGACGAAATGAGCCTGCTCAATGCCGAGCTCGACCGCATCGACAACCTGCTGCGCAGCGCCGCCGAGCTCCCCACCGACACAGCCGAGCCGCGCTACTGCCGGGTTCCCGAACTGCTCCTCGACATGCGTACGCTGTACGGCGAGCCGCTGTTCGGCAGCCGCGATCTTCAGCTCGAATTGCGCGCCGCACGCGACGTACCGACTGCCGCAATACCCGCGTCGGCACTCAAGCAAGTCCTGCTGAACCTGCTGCGCAATGCATCGGAGGCGCTGCAGCCTGGTCAGCGCCTGGTCATCTCGGTATTTCCGCAGGTCAATGTAGACGGCCGCAACTGCCTCGAGATCCGCTTCGTCGATAACGGCCCGGGCCTGCCGACGGACCGCCTCGACGACCTCCTCAGCGCGCGCCCCAGCGCCAAGGGCGGCAACCACCAGGGTGTCGGGCTTGCCGTGGTGCGGGACATCCTCGCCCAGTGGAGCGCCACGCTGCTGTGCCGGAGCCAGGCGGGCACCGGGACGAGCTTCCAGATCTTCGTTCCGCTGGAACAAACGGCCTGAGTGTTGCATCATGAGAGCGGACAACACATCTGCTTACACTGCCCTGAGAGCCATGGTCACTCCGGCTGAGCAACCGTTCCGGCCTCAGGTCGAAGGCGCTGCGGACACTGACACCGCCACCTTCCGCATCCTCGTCGTCGATGATGATCCGGCCTTGCGCCGGACCTTTCCCCACGTGCTCGCGCGCCCGGGGCGGCTATTCGACGAGTGCGGCAGCATCGGCGAGGCCATAGACCGCCTGCTGCAGCGTCACTACGACCTCATCCTGCTCGATTACCGTCTGCCAGACGCAAATGGCCTCGCGCTGCTCGACTGGCTGGGCGACAACCAGCGTGACGAGGCCGTGGTCATCATCAGCGGCGAAGACACGATCGACGCGGCGATCGGCGCCTTGCGCAAGGGCGCCGACGACTACGTGCGCAAGCCCTACCACGTCGCCCAGCTGCAGCGGGCGGTTGACGGCGCACTGCACAAGGGCGCGCTCGAAAAGACCAACCGCCTGATGAGCCAGCGCCTCAAGGCCTCGGAGCGGCTGCACCGCTACCTGGTCGAGAGTTCGCCCGACCTCATCTTCACCCTCGACAGCGAGGGCCGCTTCAGCTACCTGAACCCACGCGTCAAGGCCCTGCTCGGCTACGAACGCAGCGCACTCATGCGGCGCCCCTTCACCACGCTGGTGATGCCCGAGGACCTCGACCGCATCTTCGGCCTGCTCAGCCAGCCGAGCAGCCTGCCGGGGGAGAGCTTCAACGTCGAACTGCGCCTGCGTCGCCACCACCCCGACGGCGATGGCGACAGCGTCACCGTATCGCTCACCGGCATTCCGATGCTCACCCACGAGAACGACCGCCGGGTGGTCGGCCTGTATGGCGTGGCGCGCGACATTTCCGAACGCAAGCGCGCCGAGGAGATCATCTCCTTCCAGGCCTACCACGACCAGCTCACGCACCTGCCCAACCGCGTGCTGTTCAAGGACCGCCTGGAACTGGCCATCGCCCAGGCCCAGCGCCGTACCGGCGCGCTGGCGGTGATGTTCATCGATGTGGACCGCTTCAAGCTCGTCAACGACACCTTCGGCCATGCCGAGGGCGACAACCTGCTGCGCTCGATCGCCAGCCGCCTGTCGGCAACGCTGCGCCGCGGCGACACCCTGGCCCGCCTCGGCGGCGACGAGTTCACCGTGCTGCTGCCCGACATCAACCAGCCCGAGGACGCGAAGGTCATCGCACGCAAGATCCTCGACACGCTGACGCCGCCCATCAAGCTGAGCCAGGGCGACTTCCGCGCCACGGTGAGCGTGGGCATCGCACTCTTCCCGCGCGACGGCAGCACGGCCGAAGAGCTGACGCGCAACGCCGACGTCGCGATGTATCAGGTCAAGCGCTCGGGCAAGAACGCCTTCCGCTTTTTCGACCCGGAGCTCAACAGCCGCCACCGCGACCGCATCGCACTCGAGAACGACTTGCGCAGCGCGATCGCCCGCAATGAGCTCGAGCTGCATTACCAGCCCCAGGTCAGCTTCAGCAAGCGCAGCATCGTCGGCCTGGAAGCCCTGTTGCGCTGGAACCACCCCTCGCTCGGCGCCGTGCCCCCAGGCACCTTCGTTCAGGTCGCAGAGGAGGTGGGGCTGATCGGCGAGATCAGCGCCTGGGTGCTCGAGCGCGCCTGCAACCAGATTTCCGAATGGCAGCGCAACGGCGTCGAACCCCCGCGCATGTCGATCAACCTGTCGGCGCACGACTTCCTGCGCACCGACATCGTCGACGCCATCACCGCCTGCCTCGACCGCCACGAGGTCGCGCCAGCGGCGCTCGAGATCGAGATCACCGAAAGCATCATGATGAACGACACGGCCGGTGTCGCCAGCAAGGTGCGCGGCCTGCGCTCCGCGGGCCTGAGCGTGGCCATCGACGATTTCGGCACCGGCTACTCTGCGCTTGCCTACCTGCAGAAGTTCCCGGTCAGCACACTGAAGATCGACCGCAGCTTCGTGCGCGACCTGGAAGGGCCGATGACCAACCCGATCATCTCGGCGATCACCGGCATTGCGCGCGGCTTCGAACTCGACCTGGTGGCCGAAGGCGTGGAGAACATCGAGCAGGCAGACGCACTGCGCACGCTGGGCTGCGATGTCATGCAGGGCTACCTGTTCGCGCGCCCGGCACCCGCTGCCGCGGCCGAAGCCTGGCTGCGCAGCCCCGAGTTGCTGTTCGCCCAACCCCATTGAAAATGGCCGGCAAGGCCGGCCATCGATGCACGATCCCCACCGCTGCGGCGGTGGCGTAACGCGCTTTTACTTCTGCGCCATCACCCACTCGGCCAGCGCCTTGGCGTCGGCGTCATTCACCTGCGGGTTGGGCGGCATCGGCACCGGACCCCAGTTACCCGAACCGCCCTTCTGGATCTTGGCGGCGAGCACTTCGACCGCATCGCCCTGGCCTGCGTACTTGGCAGCGACATCCTTGTAGGAGGGGCCGACGAGCTTCTTGTCCACTGCATGACAGGCCATGCAGTTCTTGGCCTTGGCCAGCTCGGCGGACGCGAACGCCGGCGCAGCGGAGAGGAGACCTGCAGCAACTGCAGCAGCAACGAAAACCTTCATCTTCCTTACCTCGTGGTGTTGGTTGAGACAGCCTCGCGATGTTAACCCAGCCCGCCCCCCCTTGCCTATTGATCCACCTCATAAGCAAAACGCTGTTGCGCATTAATCCACGACGAAAATCAAGGACAGCGTCACTTACTGCCTGACCTCCATCGCCTCGTCCGCACGCAGATGGGCGTGACTGGCGCGAAAAGGGTTGATGTCGAGTCCGCCGCGCCGCGTGTAGCGTGCCCACACCGCCAGCTCGCAAGGCCGGCAACGCGCCATCAGATCGCAGAACACACGCTCGACGCACTGCTCGTGGAACTCGTTGTGGTCGCGGAAGGAGACGATGTAGCGCAACAAGCCCTCGCGATCGATCGCCGGGCCGCGGTAGCGCACCACCAGCGTGCCCCAGTCGGGCTGGCCGGTCACCAGGCAGTTCGATTTCAGCAGGTGCGAGTAGAGCGTCTCGGCGACCTCCTCGCCTGCCGCAGACAGCAGGCCGGGATCGGGCTGGTAGCGATCGATACCGATATCGAGCTCATCGAGGCAGTGCCCCTCCGGATAGGCGCTGTGGCGCTGCGGCCGCGCCGAGAGCGGGACGACGGAAACGGCGACAGTCGCGCCGGCGGCAGCGGACAGGTCGCGCGCGATCGTTTGCGTCACCTCTTCAAGCGAAGCACAGCGCTGCTGGTTGAAGGCGTTGAGATAGAGCTTGAGCGATTTCGACTCGATCAGCCGGGGCGAATCTGCCGGCACGCGGAACCCGCCCAGCGCTACGACCGGCTTACCGCGGGGGTCAAGCCAGGACAGCTCGTAGGCATTCCATGAATCCTCGCCAAAGAAGGGCAGCGCGCCGACTGCGATGCCAAGCTCGGCGCGCTTGAGCTGGCGCTCGATCGGGAACAGCAGCTCGGGCGCATAGGTGTCGCGATACGCCACCGGGCGACCGAGCGGGGAGGCCTCGGCGCCGTGTGCGGGAGTGGGGGTCGGCTCGGTCATGCGAAATCCTGTGCGTTGATCTTGAGTGCCGGGAGCTTGCCGTCGAACAAGGCGTCGACATCGAGATGGCGCTCGACGGCATCGGCGAGGCGGTCTATGTCGGCCTCGCGACGCGCCGCCAGGTCCACTGCCTGCACTCGCTCCAGCCCGGCCCAGGCGAGCAGCGCGGCCAGCGCCTCCGGCGCATCGAACAACCCGTGCACATAGGTGCCGAGGATGCGGCCATCGGCGGACAGCGCGCCATCGGCACGCGCGCCGGCGCCGTCATCGATCACCAGGGCCGGGCGCGACAGCGCCGGCCCTGCCGACCGCCCCATGTGGATCTCGTAGCCGGCAACTGCAGCCTGGCCGTGGTCAAGCTCCACGCTCAGACTGCCCCTCACGTTGCAAAGTTGCTTGTCGCACTCGAGTACCGTGTCCATGTCGAGCAGACCGAGTCCGGCACTGCTGCCAGGCGGGCCCTCGAGCCCAAGCGGGTCGGCCAGCGTCTGCCCCAGCATCTGGAAGCCGCCGCAGATGCCCACCACGCGGCCGCCGTAGCGCAGGTGGCGCAGGATGGCCGCCTCCCAGCCTTGCGCACGCAGCCAGGCGAGGTCGGCCTGCACGCTCTTGGAGCCCGGCAGCACGATCAGGTCGGCGGGCGGGATCGCCTGCCCGGGCCCGACCCAGTGGAAATCGACCTGCGGATGCAGGCGCAAGGCATCGAGATCGGTGTGATTGGAGATGCGCGGGTAGACCGGCGCCACCACCTTGAGCGCTCCGCTGCCGGCCGCCACGTCGGCGGCGGCGTCGGCGAGCCCGTCCTCGGCATCGAGAAACAGACCGTGCAGGTAGGGCATGACGCCGTACACCTTGCGCCCGGTGCGCGCCTCGAGCCAGTCCAGGCCGGACTGCAGCAGGCCGATGTCGCCGCGAAAACGGTTGATGACAAAGCCCTTCACCCGCGCCTGCTCGCTCGCGGAAAGCAGTTCCAGGGTTCCGACCAGGTGGGCGAACACACCGCCGCGGTCGATGTCGGCGACCAGCACCACCGGCACGTCGGCCGCCTCGGCAAAGCCCATGTTGGCGATGTCGCGGTCGCGCAGGTTGATCTCGGCCGGGCTGCCTGCCCCCTCCACCAGCACGGCGTCGTAGGCGGCGCACAGCCGGCCCCAGCTCTGCATCACGGCGGCCATCGCGGTGGGCTTGTAGGCGTGGTAATCGCGCGCCGACAGGTTCGCCGTGGCGCGCCCGTGGATGATGACCTGGGCGCCGATGTCGCTCGAGGGCTTGAGCAGCACCGGGTTGAAGTCGGTGTGCGGCACAACGCCGGCGGCCAGGGCCTGCAGCGCCTGGGCACGACCGATCTCGCCACCGTCGGCGGTGACCGCTGAGTTGAGCGCCATGTTCTGCGGCTTGAACGGCGCCACCTTCAGGCCGCGCCGGCGCAGCACGCGGGCCAGTCCTGCCACCAGCGTGCTCTTGCCGGCATCGGAGGTCGTGCCTTGCACCATCAGGGTCAGAGGAGGAGACATCGCGTAAAATCACGTTCTTCAGGAAGGGGGCGGATTATCGCCGATTCCGCCACTGCGGGTCCCGGGCAGAGATGACCGCCCCCTGCATGCATGTCGAGGCAAGCGCCTGGACGACCAATACCGCGCGGCTGGCGCCGCTTGCTCCCACGATTGATTGAAGCGCCAAGCGCTACCCACCGCCCCATGCCGATCACGCCCGCCCTCGTCCTCACCTGCAAGCTCGCCGCCGGTGTGCTCGCCGACCGCCTGCTGGGCGAGCCACGCCGCCTGCACCCGCTCGTCGGCTTCGGCCGCTGGGCAGCTGCGGTCGAGTCCGCTGTACGCCGCATCGCCGGCGACGGGCGCCTGGCCGGCGTGCTGGCCTGGTCGGTGGCGGTACTGCCCTGGGTCGGACTCGTGCTCGTCCTGCGCGCTCTGACGCCGTGGGCGCACTGGGTGGTCGACATCGCCCTGCTCTACTTCGCACTCGGCGCGCGCAGCCTCGCCGAGCATGCCGAGGCGATCGCAGCCCCACTCGCCACCGGCGAGCTGGCGCAGGCGCGCGAGCGCGTGGGCTGGATCGTCAGCCGCGACACCGCCAGTCTGGACGCCACCGGCGTAGCCGCCGCCGGGACCGAATCGGTGCTCGAGAATGGCAACGACGCGGTGTTCGGCGCGCTGTTCTGGTTCGTCGTCGCCGGCGGCGCCGGTGCCCTGCTGTTCCGCCTGGCCAACACGCTGGATGCGAGCTGGGGCTATCGCACCCCACGCTACCTGCGCTTCGGCTGGGCGGCCGCACGCATCGACGACCTGCTCAACCTCGTGCCTGCCCGCCTCACCGCGCTCACCTATGCTGTGCTTGGCCGCACCCGCAGTGCGCTCGCATGCTGGCGCCGCCAGGCCCCGGCCTGGGACAGCCCGAATGCCGGTCCAGTGATGGCTGCAGGCGCGGGCGCACTTGGCGTCGCCCTCGGCGGCCCCGCGGTGTACCACGGCAAGCTCGAACAGCGCCCACCGCTGGGCACCGGCGCGGCACCCGATGCGGCGACGATCCGCGCCGCCGTCGCCCTCGTGCGCCACGGCGTGCTGCTGTGGCTGGGGCTCGCACTGTTGTTCGCTCTGGCCGTGCAGGTGCATGGAGGACTGCAGGCATGATCGAACATGGCGGTCGGCTCAGGCGAGCCGCACAGCAGTACGGCATCGCGCTCACGGACTGGCTCGACCTATCCACAGGCATCAACCCGCACCCTTATCCGGTGCCGCCCATTCCGGCCGAGACCTGGCAACGGCTGCCGGAGGACGACGACGGCCTCGAAGCCGCCGCTGCAGGCTACTTCGGCACCGCTGCGCTGCTGCCGGTGGCCGGCTCGCAGCCGGCGATCCAGGCCCTGCCCCAAGTCATCCCGGGTGTGCGCGTGAGCGTGCTTGCCCCCAGCTATGCCGAGCATGCGCACGCCTGGCGCCATCACAATGCAAGCAGCTTTGCTGCCGAAGCGCTCGACGATGTCGCCGCAAGCAACGACATCGTCGTCGTGGTGCAGCCAAACAACCCCACCGGCACGCTGTTCCCACGCGAACGCCTGCTCGCCGCGCACCGCCGGCTCGCCGCACGTGGTGGCTGGCTGGTGGTCGACGAGGCCTTCATCGATACCACCCCCGAGGCCAGCCTGGCCACGCTGGCGGGCACCGACGGCCTGGTGGTGCTACGCTCGATCGGCAAGTTCTTCGGCCTCGCCGGCGCACGCGTCGGCTTCGTGCTGGCACCCGCCACAGTGCGTGCAGCACTGGCCGAACGGCTGGGCCCCTGGACCGTCAGCGGCCCGGCCCGCCATGCCGCCCGCCATGCCCTGCTGGACCGCGCCTGGCAGGACGACACTCGGCGCAGGCTGGATATGGCCGGAGCGCGCCTGGCGCGCCTGTTGCGAGACACCGGCTGCGGCCAGCCGCGCGGCCCGGCCCTGTTCAAATGGATCGCGCGCAGCGACGCCGGTGTGCTGCACGCGCGACTTGCGCAGCAAGGCATTCTCACCCGCCTGTTCGAACACCCACCCGCCGTGCGCTTCGGCCTACCGGCCAACGAGGCGGAGTGGGCGCGCCTCGAAACTGCCCTCAGCGCCTGCGCCGCCAGTACTATCGCCGCTGCCAGCAACACCTGATCCGTGCTGGCCCGCCGTCACCGCAACCCGAGGAACATCGTCGTAATGAATCAAGCATCGTCCCCCACCCGCCACATCGGCGCGTGCCTGAGCACCGCCGCCCGCGTGACGGCCGCGCTGGTGCTGGCCAGTTCCGGCACCGCGCTGGCGCAGATCGAACTGACCGACGATGCCGGTAAGGTCGTGCGCCTGCAACGCCCTGCACAGCGCATCGTCAGCCTTGCGCCGCACGTCACCGAACTCCTGTTCGCGGCCGGCGCAGGCGAGCATGTCGTCGGCGTAGTGGCCTACAGCGACTACCCCCCGGCGGCGCGCGAACTGCCCCAGGTCGGCAGCTACACCCAGGTCGACCTTGAGGCGGTGGCGAGACTGCGCCCCGACCTGGTCGTCGGCTGGCGCAGCGGCAACCGCGGCCAGCACCTCGAGCGCCTGCAGGCTCTCGGCATCCCGATCTGGATCAACGAGCCGCGCAGCCTGGACGACGTGGCCCGCAGCCTGGAGTCCCTGGGCGCGCTGGCTGGCAGCAGCACAGTGGCCAACGCCAACGCCAGCGCCTTTCGCCAGCGCCACGCCGAACTGCGCGCACGCTACAGCGAGCAAGCGCCCGTACGCACCTTCTACCAGATCTGGAATCGGCCGCTGATGACAATCAACGACGAGCACCTGATCGCAGACGTGATCCGTCTTTGCGGCGGACAGAACGTATTCGGGACGCTGCCGCAGCTGGCCCCCACCATCGGCGTTGAGGGCGTACTCGCTGCCAATCCTGAGGCGATCGTCGCCAGCGGCATGGGCGAGGCGCGCCCCGAATGGCTGGACGAATGGAAGCGCTGGCCGGCCCTGGCCGCCACGACTGCAGACAACCTGTTCTTCGTACCGCCCGACCTGCTCCAGCGCCACACGCCGCGCATCCTCGACGGCGCACAGCAACTGTGTGCGCACCTCGAGACCGCGCGCAGCCGGCGCGCCTCAGCCCAACCTGCCGCGGCGGGCACCCAGGAACGCTGAACATCGGGAAGACCGGAGACCGCTCAGCGCCTGGCTACAAAACCCTGCACCGACGCCACCTGCTCCGGACCAAGCATCGGGTGCCTGGGGCTGCGACTGCACTCGCACCACTCCCGATCGAAGACCCAGGCCAGGGTCGGTACCAGCCCGGCGAAAAAGCGTTCGGCCGCCGACCCGGCACCCTGCGGCAACGGCAGCTGGAACTGCCGGCAGGCGACCCTCAGCGCACGCAAGCGGCGCCGCGGCGTAGGGTGGAGGTCGTGGCGCCGGTCGCGCACGCCCTCCACGACATCCGCGCAGGTAGCGGCAGCCTGGGCATAGCCGGCGAGCACGCCGTGCCCCATCTCACGGAACGGACGCACACGCGAGCCGGCGTCCGATGACCGCAAGGCCTGAACCCGCGGCCAGTAGTCGTGCTCGAGAAAATGCGCCTTGCGGCTCAACTCGACGAGGGTCTCGCCGACCAACTCGGCGCCAACCAGTCGCGCGGCCACCGCATCGGCTTCGAACTCCTCCATCCGCGCAAGCCGCTGCATGTCCAGGAAGTAGCGCTCCGCCGCACGATCGAGCCAGCGACCATCGCCGGCCTCATCATCGATCACGGCATTGAGGATGCGCGCCCACCATGCGCGCACATGAGCGGACCAGCCGTCACGCCCGCGTCGCTGCGCAGCCAGATGGCCGAATTCGTGCGCCAGCACGGCAGCGAACTGCTCGGGGGAGACGCTATGCACCAAGGGCAAACCGACGAGCAATTCGGTCCGCAGCGGCCCTACCAGGTTAAGCGCCGGGCGCTGCATCACGGCAGCGTTGATTTCGCCGGTTATGCGCACGACGTGCACCGGGGCTACCGCAGTCTGCGCCGCAAGTTCGTCCAGCAGCGCGAACAGATCGGGCGCAACCGCCCTCGGCAGGCGGACACCCTCCGCAACTGGGACGCCCGTCGACAAGGCATTCAGCAAACCGACCGCGGCGAGGGCCATGACCAGCATCGCCCCCACCCACATCACGGTCTCCACGGGTTGACCGGACTCGATCGCCAACCAGGCCCGTGCCGCGCATGCCGCAGCGACCACCAACACCAGCAAGCCGGTCGCCAGCACCACGGCCACGCCGCCGATCGCCCACCACGTCAGGCGCCGCGCGAGCCGGGCGCGCAGGCGGATGACGCTGGATCGGGGTTCGAAATCGTGCATTCGGGCGGGCGCACGGTCGTGGACGAGCCGGGGAGTGTAACCAAGAATCACGCCCTGCGCAGCCGTGGGCCGCCCCCTACCTTGGTGCACGTGCGAAAGACCTCGCTAAACGGACACGAAGCGCTTATAGTCCAGCCTCGCTGCGGTGCACCAGTCGTTCGCAGCGTCTCCTGAAACGATCCGCACGGCCTCGGCCCGGATCCCTTTCCCGCAGCCCGGATTGGTGTCGCCGTACAACGCGCGACGGGCTCGCGCCGGACCATCGAATGAACCCCGAACTGACTTTTGCCAGCCTCGCGCTGGCGGAACCCATCCTGCGCGCCATCGGCGAGGCGGGCTACACCCACCCCACGCCCATCCAGGCCCAGGCCATTCCCCAGGTGCTTGCCGGCGGTGACCTGCTCGCAGCGGCCCAGACCGGCACCGGCAAGACAGCAGGTTTCACCCTGCCGGTGCTGCACATGCTGGCAGCCACCCATGCACACCCGCATCCGCCCGGGCGACCGCGCTGCCTCATCCTCACGCCCACGCGCGAGCTCGCAGCGCAGGTCGAGGAGTCGGTCAAGACCTATGGCAAGCACCTGCCGCTGAGCTCGCTGGTCATGTTCGGCGGTGTCAACATCAACCCGCAGATCAGTGCGCTGAAGAAGCGGGTGGACATCCTGGTCGCCACGCCGGGCCGCCTGCTCGACCACGTCAGCCAGCGCACGCTCGACCTGTCGGGCGTGGAGATCCTGGTGCTCGACGAAGCGGACCGCATGCTCGACATGGGCTTCATCCGCGACATCCGCAAGATCCTCGCCCTGCTGCCCAAGAAGCGCCAGAACCTGCTGTTCTCGGCGACCTTCTCCGACGAGATCCGCGAACTCGCCAACGGCCTGCTGCACAAGCCTGGCACCGTGGAGGTGGCACCGCGCAACACCACGGCCGAGCGAGTGGACCAGGCCGTCTACGAAGTGGGCCAGAAGCACAAGCGAGAACTGCTCGCGCACCTGATCAAGGAGAAGCAGTGGTTCCAGGCGCTGGTGTTCACCCGCACCAAGCATGGCGCCAACAAGCTGGCCGAGTACCTCAGCAAGCACGACATCCCTGCGGCCGCCATCCATGGCAACAAGAGCCAGGCCGCACGCACGCGCGCACTGGCGCAGTTCAAGGACGGCTCGCTGCCCGTGCTGGTCGCCACCGACATCGCCGCACGCGGCCTGGATATCGATCAGCTGCCGCAGGTGGTCAACTTCGAGCTCCCCAATGTGCCCGAGGACTACGTACACCGCATCGGCCGCACCGGCCGCGCCGGTGCCGCAGGCCACGCGATCTCGCTGGTCGACCGGGAAGAGCTCAAGCTGCTGACGGCGATCGAGCGTCTGATCAAGCGCCGCATCGAGCGTGCGACCGCGGAAGATTTCATCCCCAGTGCCGGCGCCGAGGCTGCACATGATGCCGACCATCAGCGCGAACCCCTGCAGCGTCGTGGCGGCGGGCGCCCCGGCCAGGGCCAGGGGCGTGCCGCCAGCGGCGACGCAGCGCGCGGCGGCAATCGTGGCAACGGCGGGCGCAGCTCATCGGTCGCCAAGACCGACGGCCGCACTCAGCCGCGCCCCCATGGCGACGTCGACGGCAATCGCCGGCCGGCGCCCCGCCCCGATGTCGATGGCAACCGCTTCGATGGCAACCGCGGCAACAGCGGGCGCGCCCCAGGCGCAGACGGCAACCGCGCGCCGCACGGGCAGGGCCGCGGCACGAGCGGACGACCTGCCCAGCGTCCGGCCCTGTTCGCGGCCAAGCCCGGCAGCGGCAACCGCTGACCTCCCCGGGGGCCCCACCCCGGGTAATCCCTGTCAGGCGCCCCCTTCGCAGCGCCTGCAGAGACCGTTTAAGATTGAAGCAAGGATGCATCCACGCCTGACACGGGTCCTGGTACGCACTGCGCGTACCAGGACCCGTGGCGGGCATTCGCTTTGCGCTTCTTCATCCAGGCGGAACGACTCATGGGGCCTCATGGCGACGATCTGGTCGAGTTCATCGACGACTCCCCTCTGCCTGGGCCTGCGCCGGCCCATGGAAGACGCAGCTGGACCGTTCTCATCGTCGACGACGACGAGGACGTCCATGAGAGCACCCGTTTCGCCCTCCGCGGCCTGGACATAGAGGAGCGCCCACTGCGCTTGCTCCACGCCCATTCGGCGGCGGAATGCATGGCAGTGTTGCGCGCCGAGCGCGACGTCGCGGTCGTGCTGCTCGACGTGGTGATGGAGGCCTCCGACGCCGGGCTCGTCGCGGTGGAAGGCATCCGCGGCGAACTGGGCCTGCACAACACGCGCATCATCCTGCGCACTGGCCAGCCCGGCCAGGCGCCCGAGATCGACACGATCCGCCGCTACGACATCAACGACTACAAGACCAAGAGCGAACTCACTCGCACCAAGCTGTTTACCTCGCTGACCGCGGCAATCCGCTCCTACGCGCAGTTGTGTCAGCTCGACGAGAGCCGCAGGGGCCTGGAGCAGATCGTGGCCTCCAGCCACCACCTGATGGCGCACGACGGCGTACAGGGCTTCGCCGCCGGGGTGATCACCCAGATCGCCGGCCTGTTCGGCATCCCCTCGGAGGGCCTGGTGTGCGCAAGCGCCAGCGGCGACCCGAACAGCCTGACCGCAGAACAACTCAGGATCATCGCCGCGGCGGGCTGCTTCAGCCACCTCGTCCAGCACCCCGTCTCCGAGATCGGCGATCCGCAGATCATCTCGAACCTCACCCGCTGCCTGCGCGAACAGCGCAACCTCGTAACCGAAACCAGTGTCACGCTGTGCTTTTCCGGCCACGAGGATACCCGCTATGCCGTGTTCATCGATTCACCCGAACCCCTGGGCGACGTCGATCGCGAACTGCTCGGCGTGTTCTGCACCAACATCTCGCTGTGCGCAGACAACGTCGAACTGGTCACCCGGCTGCGCGAGATCGCCTTTGTCGACCCCTTGCTGGGTCTGCCCAACCGTAGCGCCTTCGTCCAGCACCTCGACACTGCGATCGAGGCCGACGCCCTCGCGGGCTGCACGATCGCCCTCATCGATCTCGACCAGTTTGCCGAGACGAACGACATGTTCGGCCACGTCTATGGCGACCGCCTGCTTGGCGCCATCGCCAGCCGCCTTCGCAAGGCCCTGCCGGGCTCGTGCACGATCGCGCGGGTCTCGGGCGATGTGTTCGCGATCTGCGGCGACGAAACCCTGGTGTCGCCCGCCCACCTCGCACCGCTGTTCGATACCCCCTACGTGTTCGACGGCATCGAGCGTCCGGTGTCGGCGTGCATGGGCTTCGTGCGAGCCGACACCGGCTCCAGCGCTGGGGCCGAACTGCTCAAGGATGCATCCATCGCGCTCAAGCGCGCCAAGGCGCGCGGACAGGGCGAGCATGAGTTCTACACCTCGGCAATCGGGCTGGAATCGCGCCAGCACACCCGGCTGCTGCACGAACTGCAGCAATCCTTCGGCAGCGATGCGCTCTTTCTCGCTTTCCAACCGCAGCTCTCACTGGAAAGCGGACGGGTCACCGGCGTGGAGGCCCTGCTGCGCTGGCGCAGGGCCGATGGCAGCTTCGTCCCGCCAGACCAGTTCATCCCGGTAGCCGAGCGCTCCGGCATCATCACCCTGCTGGGGAACTGGGTCATGCGCACGGCGCTGGGCGCACTCGCGCAACTCGACCACGCCGGCTTCAGCGACATCCGCATGGCCATCAATGTCTCGGCCGCTCAGCTGCGCGACCGCAGCTATGCCGAACAGCTCGGCCTCGCCCTGCAGGAGAGCGGGGTGGCGCCAGGGCTGCTCGAACTGGAGATCACCGAGTCAGTGGCCGTCATGGGCATGGCCCGGGTGTCCGCGCTTCTCGCCGAAGTCAAGGCACTGGGCGTCGAGATCGCGATCGATGATTTCGGGACCGGCTTTTCATCGCTGTCCTACCTCGACCAGCTCCCGGTGGACCGGCTCAAGATCGACCGCAGCTTCATCGCCCTGCTCGACAGCTGCCGCCCCGGCGCCCGCATTGCGGAGATGATCGTACCCCTCGGCCATTGCCTTGGCATCGCGGTGCTTGCCGAGGGTGTGGAGACCGAATGCCAGGCCGAACGCCTGCGCGCGATGGGCTGCAACGAAGCGCAAGGCTACCTCTACGCGCGACCGATGCCGCTCGATGCGCTCCTGCAGTGGCTGCAGACATACCGGACAAGAGTCGCATGAGCGTACAACGCATCCTCATCTTTCTGCTCGCGGCCTTGCTGGCCGCATGCGGCAAACCCGAGCCGATCGTGATTGGCTTCATCGCCGGCCTCTCCAATCGCACCACAGACACCGGCGAAGCGGCGCGCAATGCGCTCACCCTTGCCATCGAGGAGCGCAACGCGGCGGGTGGCATCGGAGGCCGTCCACTGCAACTGCTGGTCGGTGACGACGGCCAGGACGCTGCCACTGCTCACCAAGCCATGCAAGCGCTGATCCGTGCCCGCCCGGCGGTGATTGTCGGCCCGTACACCAGCGCGATGGCCGATGTCATCCTCCCGCTGGCCGACGCAGCAGGCGTCGTTGTCCTCAGCCCTGTCATCACGGCAATGCACTTCGTCGGCAAGGACGACATGCTGATCCGGCTCAACCGCAGCACGCGCGACAATGCCGCGGACTATGCCCGCGTGCTAGCCGAACGCGGCCTGCACCGGCTGGCTGTGGCTTACGACGTACGCAACCGGGCATTCTCCGAGTCCTGGCTCGCCGAACTGCGCAGCCAGTTCCCAGCCTACGGCGGAGAGGTCATTGCCGCGGTCGAGTTCGAATCCGCCGCAGATACGATGTTCAGCGAGGTCGCCGCACGCCTTCTCGAAACCGAACCCGATGGGCTGCTGTTCATCGCCAATGCAGTGGATGTCGCGCGGCTGGCACAACAGACGCGCAAGCTCTCACCAAACGTGCCGCTCGCTGCCGCGGAATGGGCCGCAAGCGAACAGCTGGTGGAGCTCGGCGGCCAGGCCGTGAACGGACTGTTGATCGCGCAATCCCACGATCGCACCAACGAAGCGCCTCGCTTCACTGCCTTCCGCGACGCCTACCGGGCCCGTTTCCAGCGCGACCCCGGCTATAGCGCGATCGCCAGCTACGATGCCGGCATCGTGCTGTTCCAGGCGCTGGAACGGCGCAAGAGCGGGCAGTCCGTGAAGGACGCCGTCCTGCGCCACGGCCCCTACCCCGGCTTGCAGCACCTGATCGAGATCGACGCCTTCGGCGACAGCACGCGGCCGATCCATTTCGCAGAGATCCGCGACGGCCAGTTCGTCCTGGTGCGCTGAATGACCCTCCGGAACTGGCGGCTGCGCAGCTTCGTCGTTGCCATCATGGCCGCCACGACCGTCATGGTCGTGGTGCTGGTGGTAGCGGCCCTGCTCGCGATCAGCATTCCCGCTCTCGAAGATGAGACCCAGCGCGAAGTGCAGTTGCAGGCCAACGACCACGCCAACCGCACACAGATCGTGCTCGGTGCTCTTGAGTCGCGCCTGGAGGTGGTAGGCGAGAGTCATGCTCTGGTTGACGCAGAGGTATTCGCGGGCGTCCTCGACATGATCATCGCGCGCACTCCGATGCTGCGAGCGCTTTACCTCGTCGATGCCAACGGGCGTGTGACAGCGGCAGGACTGGACTCGTCGATGAGCAGGCTACGCAACGAGATCCTCGGTAGCGATCTGTCATCCACCCCCTTGTTGCGCGCAACCCAGGCGACCCGCAGCACGACCTGGAGTGACACCTACCTGTCCGCACTCTCGGGGGTGCTCACCGTTGGCGTCGCGACACCGGCCGGTGACTCGCACGTACTGATCGGCGAGGTGCCGCTCGACGCCGTATTGAGCACCCTGGAAGAAACCGGCAGCACTCGCCTTGCCGCACTCTGGGTAATCGATAGCCGTGGCGAGGTCATCACCGAGTCCCGCCACGGCCCGGGTGCCCGACGCATGAATCTCAACGGCCTGCCGCTTCTGCAGGCCAGCCTTGCAGGCACCCCCCTGCCCCCCTACATCGACTTCGAAGGGCAGCGCTACCACGCCGGGCTGGCGCTCTCGGAGGCCCTCAACTGGCGCTTCGTCACCATTGCCCCGACCGGCCTCGACAACCCACGTGTGAGCCGTATGGTGATCGCCATCGGGGCGGCGTTCGCGATCGCCTTGTTGCTCGGCGTACTGCTGTCACGCAGCCTCGCGCAGCTTCTGCTCGCGCCACTGAACAGCATCATTGCCCAGGCCCGCGACACAGCGCACGGCAGGCAGGGCCACTGGCCGCGTGGCCCGGTGGTCGAGCTCAATGCCCTGTCCGGCGACCTTGAGGCGATGGCCGCGCACCTGCAATCGCTCAACCTCGACCTGGAGCAGCGCGTAGCCCAGCGCACCGAGGCCCTCGCCGAAAGCAACCGTTCGCTGCAGGCCACGCTGGCAGAGCTCGAGCGTACCCAGCACGAACTCGTACGCGCCGAAAAGATGGCGGCCCTCGGCGGCCTGGTGGCCGGCGTCGCCCACGAACTCAACACTCCGATCGGCAACGGGCTGATGGCGGTGAGCACGCTGCAGGGGCAGGCCGGCGACTTCCGCCGCTGCATGCAGGCCGGGCTGCGGCGCGCGGACCTCGATGCCTTCCTGCTCAACGTAGACCAGGCGGCAGACATCGCAACGCGGAACCTGAGCCGTGCCGCCGACCTTGTGACCAGCTTCAAGCAGGTCGCCGTGGATCAGTCGAGTGCCCAGCGCCGTCGCTTCATGCTCGACGAGGTCGTCGACGAGATCATCATCACGCTGCGGCCCTCGATCAGACGCCTGCCGTTCTCGATCGAGACCGACATCCAGCCCGGCCTGGAACTCGACAGCTATCCGGGCCCGCTCGGGCAGGTCCTGGCCAACCTCATCAACAACGCCTTGATCCACGCATTCGAAGATCGCGAGCAGGGCACGATCGTCATCGCCGCACGCCGCGCTGAGGACGGACGCATCAGGCTGACCGTCAGCGATGATGGACAAGGCATGGACGCAAGCGTACTGGAGCAGGTGTTCGAACCCTTCTTCACCACGCGCAAGGGGCGCGGCGGCACCGGACTGGGCCTGCACATCGCCTTCAACGCCGTCGCCAACGTGTTGGGCGGCAGCCTCACGGCCAGCAGCACAAAGGACAGGGGCAGCTGCTTCGAACTTCGCATCCCAGCGATTGCCCCAAGCATGAGCGAAACAGGCGCGACAGCCTGACGCCACATCGCATCCATACGCACCAGTATGGAACCCGGTATAATCCGCGGTTACGCCACTAAAAGCACCGTTGCCACGGAGGACAGCATGACCGAGCCGCAAGCCCTTTATCTCGAACGGCGCATGACACCCGCCGATGCCGCCGGCTTCGTGCGCGACGGCGACACGGTGGTCGTACCCACCGGCGTCGGTGAGCCGCCCGCGCTGCTGCACGCACTGTCCGAACGCCGCAACGCGCTGCGCAACGTCGCGGTGAGCCAGATCCTGCCGCTGCGCAAGTTTGCCTACCTCGACCCCGAGACGCGCGCGAACATCCGCCACGACGCCTACTTCTTCGGCGGTGCCACCCGTGCCGGTGGCCAGGCGGGCTGGGTGGACTTCATTCCCGCCTACTTCTCCGAGCTGCCGATGCTGATCGACCGCGGCCTGTCGCCGGCCGACGTGGTGGTGTCGATGGCCTCGCCGATGGACGAGCACGGTTACTTCAGCCTGGCGCTGGCGCCCGACTACACGATGGCAGCGATCCGGCGCGCCCGCGTGGTGCTGCTCGAAGTGAACCCGAACGTGCCGTTCGCCAACGGCAACTGCCACATCCACATCTCGCAGGTCACCGGCCTGGTCGAAAGCGCCGAGGCGCTGTTCGAGGTCGGCCTGCCGCAGATCGGCCCGGTACAGGAAGCCATCGGCAAGTACGTCGCCGACCTCATCGACGACGGCGCCACACTGCAGATCGGCTACGGCGGCATCCCCGACGCGGTCGTCATGCAGCTGCAGCACAAGCGCGACCTCGGCATCCACACCGAGATGATCGGCGACGGCATCCTGTCGCTGATCGAATCCGGCGCCGTCACCAACCGCCAGAAGACCTTCATGCCGGGCAAGACGGTTGCCACCTTTGCGCTTGGCTCGCGGCGCCTGTATCGCCACCTGCATCGCAACCCGGCGGTCGAGATGCACCCGGTGGACTTCACCAACGACCCCTACATCGCAGCGCGCAACGACAAGCTGTGCGCGATCAACGCCACGCTGCAGATCGACCTGCTCGGCCAGTGCGGCTCGGAGAGCCTGGGCCACCTGCCCTACTCGGGTACCGGCGGCCAGGTGGACTTCGTGCGCGCAGCCAACCGCTCGAAGGACGGCAAGGCCTTCATCGTGCTGCCGTCGACGGCAAAGAACGACACCGTGTCGCGGATCGCGCCAGTGCTCTCGCCCGGCACTCATGTCACCACGAGCAAGAACGACATCAACTACGTGGTGACCGAGTATGGCGTCGCCGAACTTCGCGGCAAGACCGCCAAGCAACGCGCGCAAGCGCTGATCGGCATTGCCCACCCCGACTTCCGCGCCGAACTGCGCGAGGCTGCAAAGCGCATGGGGCTGCTGTAAGCGAAACCGGGAAGTCGTGCTGCAGGGCTGTCGCCCCGCAGCACGGATCGCTCAGAGGATGACGGTGATTTCCTCGCGACGCACCAGCTCGGAACCGAAGTCCAGGGCATCGAGCGCAAGCGCATCGCGCGCCGTCACCACGCCAAGCGGACGACGGTCGGCATCGACTACCGGCACGTGGCGCACGCCGTTCTCGAACATCAGATGCAGGGCATGGCCGAAGGGCTTGTCATCGGTCAGCGTCTGCGGGTTGTGGGTCATCACCTCACCGACCGGCGTGGCGTCGGGATCGAGGCCGGCGGCAAGCACGCGGAAAGTGGCGTCCCGTTCGGTGAAGATGCCGGTGAGCACGCCATGCTCGGTGATGAGGGCAGCGCTGCAGTGCAGGTCCTGCATCATGCGGGTGACTTCGCGCACCGGCTTGAAGACCGAGACGCTGACGAAGGGACGCTCGGCGAGAACCTGATGGATCGGACGGCTGGGCATGATCTGTCTCCTGATGCTCTTGTGGAAAGGCACAGTTATCAAAGCTTCAACCGTGCCAGCTTCGGCACCCTCTGCCGTAACCCGACAGCAGGCGCCAAGCACCTGTTTTAGCGCATCTTTTTGACAGCATAATGACGTTACAAGAATATTGCAGCGCAATATCCCGCCTGCAGCATGCCTCACCAGCGTGCATGGGCAGCATGGCTCGCACCGCGACGGTGCAAGCGAGGATGCTCAGTCCTCAACCTTCTTGCACTGCGCCATGGCCTCGCCCATGCGTACCGGCCGCGCTGCGACCCACTCGGAACTGAAACGCAGCACGTCGCGCGGGAACAGCATCACCACGGTTGAACCGAGCAGGAAACGCCCCATTTCAGCGCCCTGCTCGAGCACGACCTCGCCCTCGGCGTATGCGCGCTTCTCGATGTCCGGTCGCCGCGGCGGATTGACGACGCCGTGCCATACGGTCGCCATGCTGCCGACGATGGTCGCACCCACCAGCACCATGACGAAGGGCCCGAACTCGCCCTCGAATACGCACACCACACGCTCGTTACGCGCAAACAAGCCCGGTACGCCACGCGCGGTGGCCGGATTGACCGAGAACAGTTCGCCAGGCACGTAGATCATCTGGGTGAGGCGTCCCGCGCAGGGCATGTGGATGCGGTGGTAGTCGCGCGGCGACAGGTACAGGGTGGCGAAGTCACCGTCCTCGAAGCAGGCAGCCAGGCTGCGGTCGCCACCCACGAGCGCAGCGGTGGAATAGAAGTGCCCCTTGGCCTGAAAGATCTGGTCGCGCTCGATGGGCCCGAACTGGCTGATCGCACCATCCACCGGGCACACGAAGTCGGCCTCGGCATGCGGCCGCGCACCTTCGCGCAGCGGGCGGGTGAAAAAGGCGTTGAAGCTGGCGTAGCTTGCCGGGTCGGGATTGGCCGCTTCGGCCATATCCACGCCGTAGCGCTTGATGAACCAGCGAATGACGGCAGTGGTCACGCGTCCGCCCTCGAGACCGGCCAGCTTGCCGGCAAGCTGGGTAAGCAGACGCTTGGGCAGGACGTACTGCAGGGCAACGGTGAGACGTTCGGACACGGCGAGATCCTGGACAAGAGCGGCGCAGCAGGCGCCAAGGCCACGATTATAGCGGCCGCCCCGGTCTCACCCTATGCCAGCAGCAGCGATGCGGCGATCCCCCACAGCATCAGGGCGACCAGCCCGTCCAGCACGCGCCACGCCAGCGGACGGGAGAACAGCGGCACGAGCAGACGCGCACCGTAGCCGAGCAGCACGAACCACACGATCGACGCACTGATCGCACCGGCGGCGAAAAGCGGACGCAGATCCTCCGCCTGCTGGCTACCGATCGAGCCGAGCAGCACCACGGTATCGAGATAGGCGTGCGGGTTGAGCAGGCTGAAACCGGCCGCCGCGAGCAGGGCCTGGCCTCGCGACATGCGTTTGTGCTCGGCGAGGTTCATTTCCCGCCCCCCGCGCAGCGCCGAGCGCAGGGCGCGGCCACCGTACCAGAGCAGGAATGCGGCGCCACCGTAGCGCGCCATTGCCATCAGGTCCGGGCTGGCGACGAAAAGGCTGCCAAGCCCTGCGATGCCGACCAGGATCAGCGCCATGTCGCACAGTGCCGACACGCTCACGGTCAGCAGCACGTGCTCGCCGCGCAGCCCCTGGCGCAGCACGTGGGCGTTCTGCGCACCGATCGCCATGATCAGGCCGAGCGTGAGAATGAAGCCGTTGAAGTAGACATTGCTCATGATGCGTTCCGTTGTCGTTATGGGTCGGCGGCAGCGCCCGCGCGATCCTTTGTATGCAGCGAGCGGTGCAGCACCGCAATGACCCAATGTAGCGCCGCAGAAACGCACTATTAAGTAAAATCGATTTAATTCATTTTCGACAAAAACTGCTAATGATCGACCATCGCCTGCTCGCCTTCGAAGCCGTGCTGCAGGAAGGCGGCTTTGAGCGCGCCGCGCGCCGCCTGGCGCTCACCCAGTCCGCGGTGTCGCAACGGGTGAAGCTGCTGGAGGCCGAACTCGGCCAGGTGCTGCTGGTGCGCAGCAAGCCGGCGCGCCCGACGCCGGCCGGCCGTCGCCTGCTGCCTTACCTCGCCCAGCTACGACTGATGGAGACCGAAGCGCGACGCGCCCTGGAGCCGGGACAGCGCCACGGCCCGATGCGCCTTGCGGTTGGCGTCAACGCCGACTCGCTCGCAACCTGGTTCATAGGCGCCGTCGCCGAGGTGGTCCGTGAAGAGGGCCTGGTCCTCGACTGCGTGGTGGACGACCAGGATCACACTCATGCCCTGCTGGCCGACGGCGAGGTACTGGGCTGCGTCTCCACCCGCCCGGATCCGATGCGCGGCTGCGCAGCGATCCGGCTTGGCGAGATGCCTTACCTGTGCGCTGCCTCGCCGGCCTTCCGCGCACGCTGGTTCCCGCGCGGCCTCAGCCGCAGCGCGCTGGCGCACGCGCCGGCGATCATCTTTGGCCGCAACGACGACATGCACGAGGCCTTCCTGCAGCGTCACTTCGGGCTGGATACCGGGCAGTACCCTCACCACGTCGTGCCCTCTTCCGAGGGCTTCATGGCCTTCGCGGTCGCCGGCCTGGGTTACGGCTTCATCCCCGAGATCCAGGCCCGCGCCCACCTGGCGCGCGGCGAGCTGATCGACCTCGCCCCGCAACGTGAGGAGGTGGTGCTTTACTGGCACCACTGGCAGGTACAGTCCCCGGTGATGGCGCGGCTCGCAGGCGCGATCGCGGAAGCCGCCGCGAGAGCGCTGGGTACGCCCGGATGACCAGCCCCCGGCAATCGCCCTTACCGCGCTGTTCGGTGGAAAGCGGCGCCAGCCGTGAGGGGTTGAAGGCGATGGGGGTGGGCGGGGCGACGAAAGGCTCGCGACTTGCGTCGCTCCTACAGCACACCGCGCGCGCCCCCCGTAGGAGCGGCGCCAGCCGCGAGGGGTTGAAGGCGATGGGGGTGGGCGGGTGCGACGAAAGGCTCGCGACTTGCGTCGCTCCTACAGCACACCGCGTGCGCCCCCCGTAGGAGCGGCGCCAGCCGCGAGGGGCTGAAGGCGATGGGGGTGGCGGGACGACGAAAGGCTCGCGACTTGCGTCGCTCCTACGGCACGCCATCGGGCGGCGCGAGGTGCCTACGCCGCGCGGGCGTTGCCAGCCAGCAGGGCCGCAACGGCGGTCGGGTTGGAAGGGAACCAGAAATGCATGTAGGAGGCGGTAATCGAGCCGAGCCGATACACCGCCTCGCCCTCGCCGCCATCCGGCCGTTGCGCATGCAGCCAGGGCTCGAGCGGTGTCACGGTCTTCGAATAGTGGAAGGTGTGACCGGTGATACGCCCTTCGGGCAGGTCCGCCTGCTGCATGCCAAGCGCAGCCAGACGCTGCTGCATGATCGCCCGCCCCGGCAGCACGCCGGCAAAGGCGTGCTCGACGCCTGCCTTGTCCACTACAGCTTCGAGCAGGCTCATCATGCCACCGCACTCGGCAAGCAGCGCCCGTCCGGCCGCCACGTGGGCATGGAGGTCGGCGCGCAGGCGCACGTTGGCCGCCAGCGCCGCGCCATGCAGCTCGGGATAGCCACCGGGCAACCATACCGCGGCGCTGCCCGCCGGCAGCGTCTCGCCCGCGAGCGGGGAGAAGAACACCAGATCGGCACCCAGTGCGCGCAAGGTGTCAAGATTGGCCGGATAGATGAAGCCGTAGGCAGCGTCGCGAGCAATGGCGATGCGCCGCCCCGCCAGCAACGGCGGGGGGGCGGGCAGCGCCATTGGTGGAAAATTCACCGCGGGCGGCAGCGCGGCCGCGCCCGTCTGCTGCAGATGATCGGCAAGGCGGTCGAGGCGCTCGTCCAGGTCGGCAATCTCCGCCGCCTGCAGCAGGCCAAGGTGGCGCTCGGGCAGCGCAGCCTCGGCGTCGCGCATGACTGCGCCGAACCAGCGCATGCCCGCAGGCAGCGCCGCACGTAGCATGTCGGCATGGCGCGCGCTACCGACGTGGTTGGCAAGTACACCCGCAAAGGGCAGTCCCGGCTGATAGTGCGCCAGGCCGTGTGCGACGGCGCCGAAGGTCTGCGCCATCGCGCGTGCGTCGATCACGGCCATCACCGGGATCCCGAAACGGCGTGCAATGTCGGCGGCGGAAGGGGTGCCATCGTAGAGCCCCATCACGCCTTCGACCAGGATCAGGTCTGCCTCGCCGGCGGCAGCGTGCAGGCGCGCAGCAATGTCGGCCTCGCCGCACATGCCGAGGTCGATGTTATGCACCGGAGCCCCGCTCGCCACCGCATGGATCTGCGGGTCGAGGAAGTCCGGCCCGCACTTGAACACCCGCACCCGCCGTCCGAGCCGGGTGTGCATGCGCGCAAGCGCCGCGGTGATGGTGGTCTTGCCCTGGCCGGAGGCTGGTGCGGCAACGAGCAGCGCCGGGCAGGCACGCCCACCTGCAGCGCTCACGCTGCGCCCTTGCCGTGCACCACGGCGCAACCGGCATGCGGCAGCGGCGAGGACTTGGGCTGGTCCTGGGGTTCGAACCAGGCGAGCTTGGGGTACAGGCCGACCACGCTGCCGATCACCGTCAGCGAGGGCGGGCGCACACCTTCTTCCAGCACACGCTGCGCCAGTGTCGCGAGGTTACCCACCACCACGCGCTGGGCGTGCGTGGTACCGCGCTCAATGACCCCGGCCGGCGTCTCCGGCGGCAGGCCGTGGGCGACGAACTGCGCACAGATATCGGCCAACCGCGAAATGCCCATGTAGATCACCACAGTCTGATGCGGACGCGCCAGCATCGGCCAGTCGAGATCGACCTTGCCCTCTTTGAGGAAGCCGGTTGCGAACACCACGGACTGGGCGTGGTCGCGGTGAGTGAGCGGAATGCCCGCGTACGCGGCGACACCCGCCGCCGCGGTTACGCCGGGGATGACCTCGACCGGGATGCCCGCATCGACCAGCACCTCCATCTCCTCGCCCCCACGACCGAAGATGAAGGGGTCGCCGCCTTTCAGGCGCACGACACGCTTGCCTTGCTGCGCGAGCTCCAGCAGCAGCTGGTTGATCTCGTCCTGAGGCAGCGAGTGGTCGGCGGCCTTCTTGCCGACGTAGATACGCTCCGCCGCGGCAGGCGCGAGCTCGACGATGGCTGGGCTAACGAGGTTGTCGTACACGACGACATCCGCCCCGGCCACCAGACGCGCACCGCGCAGCGTGAACAGCTCCGGATCACCAGGGCCTGCCCCCACCAGATACACCCAGCCGGGCTGGGGACCGGGACGATGAACGGCAAGATCGGGAATAGTCATGTCAATTGCTCCATACCGGCCGCCGCCTTCACCCCTGCGGCGAGGTCAAATGCGTCCAGCTTCATGTCGATGACGCAGCCCGGCGTGCCAGGTCGCGTCCAGAGGGCGAGAGCGTACGTCCTTACGACGCGCAATGCACGCTCGGCCACAGGCTAAGGCGCCTTCTGTGGCGCGCATCCGGGCAGACGCGCTCGGCCTCTGCATCAGCTTCAACGGCTTCACTCGCCGGGGCACCTCAGTCCGGCAGGAACACCACCCGCCCTTCGTGCTCGATGCGGCGCAACGGGTGACCAAAAGCCTGGCCAAGCAGGTCGGCACGCAGCACAGTGTCGCGGTCCCCGGCAATCACTCCACCGCGGCCATCGAGCAGGATGATGTGGTCGGCATAGCGTGCAGCAAGGTTGATGTCGTGCAGCACCATCACGCTGCCGCGCCCCGTTCCAGGCTCGCGCACCAGGCGCTGGAACAGCTCGAGTGTGGCGATCTGGTGGTGCAGGTCGAGGTGGTTGAGCGGCTCGTCGAGCAGGAACAGCCGCGGCGCCTGCGTCAGCAGTGCGGCGATCGCCACGCGCTGGCGCTCGCCGCCCGACAGCGTATGCACCGCGCGCTGCTCGAAGCCCGCCAGCCCCACCTCGGCCAGCGTCCGGCGCGCGATCGCAACATCCTCCGCGCCCTCCCAGCCCCAGCGCCCGAGGTGCGGGTGGCGCCCCACCAGCACGGTCTCAAGCACACCGGCGGCGAAGGGGTCGGGCTGCTGCTGGGCGAGCAGACCGCGATAGCGCGCGGCCTCGAGTGCAGGCCACGCCGCATACGGCAGGCCGCCCAGGCGCACCTGCCCCACCGTGGGCTCGCGCAGGCCGGCGAGCGTATGCAACAGCGTGGTCTTGCCAGCGCCATTGGGCCCGAGCAGCACCAGGCACTCGCCCGCGGCCAGGCTCAGGCTGAACTCGCAACACAGCCAGCGCTCTCCCACCTGCAGTGCGAGGCGTTCGGCCTCGAGCAAGGGCGCGGCATCGACGGGCAGGCGGCGAGCAGCGTTCATGTGCTGCTGCGCGGACTGCGCGAAAGCAGGAACAGGAACACCGGCACGCCGATCATCGCAGTGAGCACGCCCACCGGCAGTTGCTGCGGCGCCAGCATGGTGCGCGCCGCGGTGTCGGCCAGGGTGAGCAGGGTGCCGCCCACCAGCGCCGCCGCGGGGATGAGCACGCGCTGGTCATTGCCGAGGACGAGCCGCACCAGGTGCGGCACGATGAGGCCAACGAAACCCACCGAGCCAACCAGCGTGACCGCGGTGGCGGTAAGCAGCGAGGCCAGCACGTAGAGCACGATGCGCAGCCGTTGCACGCGCACGCCGAGCGCACGCGCCGTAAGCTCGCCACGCGCGAGCACGTTCAGATCGCGCGCGAACGGCATCACCGCCAGCAGCGCCAGTACCAGCACGACCACTGCCGGCCACGGCCGCGCCGCCGCGCTGGCGTCGCCCATCATCCAGAACAGCATCGGCATCACCCGCGTATCCGATGCCAGCGCCAGCATCATCGACACCGCCGCGCCACAGCCGGCTGCGACGATGACGCCGGTGAGCAACAGCCGCGTCTGCGTCCAGCTGCCGTCGCCGTGCGCCAGGCCGAACACCACCAGCATCGCCGTGAGCGCACCGGCAAAGGCCATCGCATCGATCCAGAACGCCGCTGCCCCGAGCGTGATTGCTCCCAGCGCCCCCACCGCCGCCCCACCCGAGATGCCAAGGATGTAGGGGTCGGCAAGCGGGTTGCGCAGCAGCACCTGCATGAGCGCGCCCGCGGTGGCGAGGAGGCCGCCACTGACGAACGCCGCGACGGCGCGCGGGAGGCGGAGCTCGAGGATGATGGCGGCCTGCAGATGCTGCGCGCCACTCAAAGCGGCAGCAACATCTGCAAGCCCCATCGGAATCTCACCCGCCACCAGCGCTGCGAACAATGCGCCGCAGCCCAGCGCTGCAAGCGCGATCAGCGAAAGCACGTGCCGGCGACGACATGACATGGCCGGGCCCCCGAATGCGCGACTTCAGGACTCAGCGCGGCGCATAGCGCACACCGATGAACACGCCAGCACCCGGTGTTCCATAGCCACGCGCCGTCTCATACTGCTTGTCGAACACATTGTCTGCGCGCGCCTCGACTGACCAGTCGCGATCGATTGCATAGCGTGCGGTCAGGTTAACGAGTCCGTAGCCGCCGAGCCGGTTGGTTTCGAAGTTGGTGTCGTACCGCGACCCGACCAGCGCCCACTCCCCACCAAGCGTCCATGCCCCAATCGTTCGCGTGGCAGAGACATTCATCGACTGCTTGGCACGCCGCCCCAGCCGGAACCCGGTCGTGCGGTCCTTTGCATCGAGGAAGTCCGCGTTGGCTGCGAAGTCCCAACCATCGACGTTGAGCGCATAGGCGAGCGTGAGGCCACGGATCCTGGCCTTGTCTACGTTCGCGTAGCCGCCGCTCCAGCCGATCATGTCCTCGATCGTGTTGATGAAATAGGTCGCGGAAACCAGCTGGTTACCGCTTGCCCAGGTCAGCCCCAGTTCGCGATTAAGCGCATTTTCCGGCTTCAGGTCCGGATTGCCATAGGAGACGTTGTAGAGTTGGTCAAGGCTCGGACTCTTGAATGCCTTGCTGACGCCTGCGCTTGCACGCAAGTCGGGCGCAAGCTGATAGCCGTAGGACACCCCGCCGGTAAGCTTGTCCCCGTAGCGGCTATGGTCATCGTGGCGGACATTTGCCTGCCAGCTATGTGGCCCCAGATCGGCAGTCCAGCCCAGGCCAAGAGAGTCGATCTGCACATTTCCCTCGGCGAAGGTCTCGCGCGGGCGCGCCACCTGCTCGAAGCGTTCGACCACGACAAGTCCCGTCCCGATCGGCAGCGCGATGTCGTTCTGCCAACTCAAGGTCTCATTGGTGCTCTCCCGCCGGGTGATGCCCAAAGGATCCCAGGGCGCGGGCTCGCTGTAGTCCGCACGATCCTCGTCGGTGCGCCCATACGACAGGCGACTGGACCACGACGAGGTCAGGCGGTTACGGACGAATGCGTTGAATACCGAGGTCTTGAAGCTCGCACGGTCATCGAAGTTGCCGCTACCGCCAAAGCTGTCGTATTGCACCGTTCCCGACTGTTCAAGGAAGGAAACGCCCACTTCGTGCCCCTCGGCAGGATGGAAGGACAGCGCACCACCATAGCCCTCGTTGCGGTAACGATCGTCATCCGCATCGCGATTGCTGGCGCCCCTGCGGGACGAAAAGCCATCGGTGTTCAGCGAGTTGACGTGAAGGCGGAAGCGCCACCGCTCATCCCCGCCCGACACTGCCAGATCGCCCTGACGCGTATCCCGACTGCCAGCACCGGCATATCCGTCCAGGCGCAGCCCGGGCTCAGCCGTGCGGGTGATGATGTTGATCACTCCGCCAATGGCGTCCGCACCGTAGATCGCACTCGCGGCCCCACGGACGATCTCGATACGCTCTACGTTGTTGAGCGACAGGTACTGCAGCGACGAACCCGACAAGGCCGTGGAGTTGAACGGGACACCGTCGACCAGAATCTTGGTCTGATCCGGTTTCGTGCCCCGCAGGTAGAGGCTGACCGATGCGCCGGGACCACCATTGCGGGCAAACTGGACACCGGGCTGACGGCTAAGCAGATCGACGACGTTGGATGCCGCGGCGCGCTCGATCTGGGCGCGATCGATCACGGTGACGTCGGCGAGCAGTTCGTTGGCCTTGACCGGCTGACGCGTTGCGGTAACGACAACCGTCGGTGCAATGTGCTCCTGAGCGTAGACCGGCACGGCAAGGACTGCCGACGCCAGGCCGCCAATACAGAGGCCAAGTTGGGAATAACGCAGATTCATCGAAAAGACTCCCTGAGCTGCGCAATGCGTCCCCGCATGCGACAAGCCATCCAGCACATGGACGCACCGCGACCCAGGTAGAACCGAAGAGAGCAGAAAGAGAAACCACCACGCCCGTCGCCGCCACCCCGCGGCACATCCGCCATTTCGCGCTCCGGCCGGTCTCCGGGCTCGTGCGCTGTGCCGGCTGAGCCGGACGGATGGATCGCCTTCCCGGGTCGAGGACCCAGTGGCTGCATGACCCACCTTGCGCGCACTTACCGTTGCGGGGGCAGCACAGGCATTGCGGCCTCGTTTGCGAGGGGCCGCGCACCTGTTTCCCGTTTAACCCTGGGCGAGAAACGCCCGTGGGCACCGATAACGCGTTGCCCCTTCCGGGGCAGTCGGCGCGGATGATACCGTACGGGGCGGTATCGTGCACTGCAATAAGATACAGACGTTCCCTACACAAGGACCCGCCAGAACAATGACATGCGAACTGATCCTCGGTGGCGCCCGCTCCGGCAAGAGCCGCGAGGCCGAGCGCCGGGCGGCGGCGTCGGGGCTGGCGGTGACGGTGATCGCCACCGCCGAGGCGCTGGATGCGGAGATGGCTGCGCGCATCCGGCGCCACCAGGCCGACCGCCCCGCCGGCTGGCGCACGGTGGAGGCGCCGATTGCGCTCGCGGACACGCTGCGCGAGGCCTCCGCCCCCGGGCACTGCCTGGTGGTCGACTGCCTGACGCTGTGGCTGAGCAACCTGCTCACCGATGCCCACCACCTGCCCCCGGGCGCGAGCGCCGAAGACTTGCCTGCCTTCCGTCGCGAGCGCGACGCATTGCTGGCCGTGCTGCCGACCCTGCCGGGGCACATCATCCTCGTCGCCAACGAAGTCGGCCTGGGGCTGGTCCCCGAGACCGCGCTTGGCCGGTTCTTCCGCGACGAGGCTGGCCGACTCAACCAAGCGGTTGCGGCAGCGTGCCCACGCGTGGTGTTCGTCGCTGCGGGGCTGCCGCTGGTGCTCAAGGACGGCTAAACTCGCGCTCATTCCGTCTGCATCCGGCAGGCCCGCGACCCGGCATCCGTAAATCATGAACTTCCAGCTCTCCCAGCCCGACACCCTGCTCAGCGCCGCCATCCAGCACAAGATCGACCGCAAGACCAAGCCAGTGGGCGCGCTCGGGCGGCTCGAGGCGCTCGCGCTGCAGATCGCACTGGTGCAGCAGACGCCTGCCCCCGAGCTGCACCAACCGCACATCGTCGTCTTTGCCGGCGACCATGGCGCGGCACGCGCCGGGGTATCGGCCTACCCGCAGGACGTGACCTGGCAGATGGTGGAGAACTTCCTCGCCGGTGGGGCCGCGATCAACGTCTTCAGCCGCCAGATGGGGCTGGGGCTGAGCGTGGTCGACGCAGGCGTGAATCATGAGTTCGGCAAGCGCCCAGGCCTGATCGACGCCAAGATCGGCCCCGGAACGGCGAGCTACATCGACCGCCCGGCGATGACGCCGGCGCAGCGCGATGCCGCCCTCGAGCGTGGGCGCGGCATCGCCCATGCACTCGCCGGCAACGGCTGCAACTGCATCGGCTTCGGCGAAATGGGGATCGGCAACACCGCCTCGGCGTCCCTGATCACCCATTGCCTGGTGGGCGCCGACCACGACGCCGAGCTCTACAACGTCACCGGCCGCGGCACCGGGCTGGATGACGCCGGCCTTTTCCGCAAGCGCAGCCTGCTGGCGCAAGCGCTCGAGCGCGGCGGCCGGCCGAGCGATCCGCTGGCAGTGCTGGCCGAGTACGGTGGCTTTGAGATCGCGATGATGGCCGGCGCCATGCTCGGCGCGGCCGAAAAGCGCATGCTGCTGCTGATCGACGGCTTCATCGTCACCTCGGCATTGCTTGTCGCCTACGCCATCGATCCGCGCATCCTCGCCTACTGCGTGTTCGCCCACCGATCGCAGGAGCCGGGGCACCGCGTGCAGCTCGACTTCCTGCAGGTCGAGCCTCTGATGGAGCTCGACCTGCGCCTGGGCGAGGGCACTGGCGCAGCGCTCGCCTTCCCGCTGGTGCAGGCGGCGGTCAACTTCCTCAACGAAATGGCGAGCTTCGAGTCGGCTGGCGTCAGCGACCAGAGCTGAAGCCCGATGCGCACGCAGCTCGAACTGTTCTGCATCGCCCTCGGCTACTTCACCCGCATCCCGGTGCCGGGCTGGGTGGCGTGGGCACCGGAGCGCCTCACCCACGCCGCACGCTGGCTGCCGCTGGTGGGCTGGGTGGTGGGTGGCGCAGGTGCGGCAAGCCTGCTGCTGTTCGCCCAGTTCCTCCCGGCCAGCCTGGCGGTGATCCTGTCCATGGCAGTGACGATCCGCCTTACCGGCGCCTTCCACGAAGACGGCTTCGCCGACAGCTGCGACGGTCTCGGCGGCGGCTGGGACAAGGCGCAGATCCTGGCGATCATGAAGGACTCGCGCATCGGCAGCTATGGCGCCATCGGCCTGGTGCTGATGCTGCTCGCCAAGGCTGCGGCCCTGATCGAGCTGGCTAGCGCCAGCCCCGCTGCCGCTGCGATTGCCCTGTTCGTGGCCCACGCGCTGTCACGCCTGGCCGCCACGGCGGTGCTGCACGCCCTGCCCTACGCGCGCAGCGACGATGGCAGCAAGGCGGCTGCGGTGGTGCGCCGCCTCGGCCGCAACGACCTCGCCATCGCCGCCGCCTGTGGCCTGCTGCCCGCCCTGGTGCTGCTCGCACCGCTGCCGGCGCTGGCTGCGCTGAGCCTGGCGGCGCTCCTCACCGTATGGCTCGCCCGCCTCTGCCTGCGCCGTCTGGGCGGGCACACCGGCGACCTGCTCGGCGCCGTGCAGCAGGTGACCGAGCTTGCCTGCTATGTGGGCATCGTCACGACCACCCTCAGTCCAGCCCTACGCTGAGCCTTCCGGTGCAACTCCATCTCATCCGCCACCCCCGTCCCGCTGTCGCGCCCGGCATCTGCTATGGCCAGACCGACCTTGGCCTTGCCGAATGCCCGGCCACCGTCGCCGAGCGCCTGCGCCCGCTGCTGCCCGAAACCTTCGCCCTGCACACAAGCCCGCTCGCGCGCGCACGCCTGCTCGCCGAAGCGCTCGGCACGCCGCGCGAGGATGACCGCCTCAAGGAGATCCACTTCGGTGACTGGGAGGGCCGCAGCTTCGCCGACATCGGTAGCGCGATCGACGACTGGGCAGCGGACCCGCTCGGCTTTCGCGCACCGGGCGGCGAGTCGCCGCGCGAGATGGCGGCACGGGTACTGACGTGGCTGGAGGAGGTGACCGGAGCCGGAAATGGTGAAGATGGACTCGTCGTGGTGGCCCATGGCGGGCCGCTGCGCGCAATCGCCGGGCACCTGCTGGGCATGCCGCCCGAACGCTGGATCGGGCTCGACTTCGGCTGCGGGCAGGTGACGCGGATCGACGTCGAGCGTTGGGGGGTGGTGTTGAAGTGGTTCAACCGCTGAGGTCGCCCTGACATGCTCACCCTCTGGCTCATCACCGACAACAAGCCCGGCCACCGCAGCCAGCTGCAGGGGCTGGCGCAGGCGCTGGCTGCGCGCGTGGCGATCGACGCGCACTGGATCGAAGCACCGGCGGGTCGCAGCGCGTTGTGGCACTGGCTGAGCGGCCGCTTCCCAGCCGGCGCAGACCTGCCCGCCCCGGACCTGATCCTCGTCGCCGGCCACCGCACCCACCTCGCCGGCCTCGCCGCCCGGCGCGCACGCGGCGGCAAGCTGGTCGCGCTGATGCGGCCCAGCCTGCCGTTGGGCTGGTTCGATCTGTGCGTGATCCCGCAGCACGACAAGCCGCCCGCCCGCACCAATGTCCTCGCCACCCGCGGCGTGCTCAACACCGCCCGTCCCAGCGCCGAGCGCGAGGCCGACACGGGTCTGTTCCTGATTGGCGGTCCATCGAAACACCACGGCTGGAACACCCCCGGCCTGCTCACCCAGATCGACGCCATCCTCGCCGCCACGCCCGGTATGCGGTGGACCCTCACCACCTCGCGGCGCACGCCGGCCGAAACGGAAGCCGCCCTGCTCACCCTGCGCGAACGCGGGGTCGACGTGCGGCCGGTGGCCGACACCCCGCCCGGCTGGGCGATGGCGCAGGTGGCGCGCAGTGCCCAGTCCTGGGTGACGGAAGACAGCGTATCCATGGTGTACGAGAGCCTGACCGCCGGCGCCGCCACCGGCCTGCTCGCGGTGCCGCGGCTGGGCGAGACGCGAATCACGGCCGGGGTGGCGCAGCTGCAGCAGGAGGGTTTCGTTACGCCTTTCGCGGGCTGGCAGCGTGAGGGCCGGCTGCACACGCCGCCAACGCCTCTGCGCGAGGCCGACCGCGTCGCGGACGCGGTCCTGTCTCGATGGCCGCAATAGCGCGCGGCACGATCGCCTAGAATACGGACATCGTCGCAACCCGCCAGGGGCACCGCCATGGGTCTCGCACTGAAAGAGGAAAAGCACCACACCTACGCCGACTACCTCAAGTGGCCGGACGACGCGCGCTACGAGCTCATCGACGGCGAAGCTTTCCTGATGGCGCCCGCGCCGCTCATCGAGCATCAGGAAGTCGCGGGCGACGTCTATTACCAGCTTCGCAGCCAGCTCGACGGCCAGCCCTGCCGCCCCTACATCGCCCCGGTCGACGTCCGCCTGCCGCGCAAGGACGAGGCCGACGACGCCATCGACACCGTGGTCCAGCCCGACGTGCTGGTGGTGTGCGACCCGGCCAAGATCGACCGCCGCGGCATACGTGGTGCGCCCGACTGGCTGCTTGAGGTGCTCTCCCCCAGCACGGCCGCCCACGACCAGATCGCCAAACGCCGCACCTACGAGCGCGCCGGCGTGCGCGAATACTGGCTGGTCCATCCGGGCGACCGCACGCTGACGGTCTATGTGCTCGAAAACAGCCAGTACGGCCGTCCGGAGATCTACGAGCTGAAGGACGAAACCCCCATCGGCGTGCTGCCCGGCGTGTCGATCGCGTGGGATGCGCTCGTGGCCAGGCTGCCAAAGCCGGAATACTGAGGCCACGGACCCCCTCGGAAAGGAACCACGCGCCTTGATCGCATCTCATATGCGATACATAATCCGCACACAGCAAACGAGGAAGCCATGGCACAGAGTTCAATGCTCCACATCCGCGTCGACGACGACACCAAGACCCAGGCCACCGAGGCGCTGGCCGCCATGGGCCTGTCGATGTCGGACGCCGTGCGCATCTTCCTGAAGCGCGTCGTCAACGACCAGGCCTTTCCCCTCGAGCTCAAGGTCCCCAACGCCGAAACGCGCGCCGCCATGGAAGAGGCACGCGCCATGATGAAGGCGCGCCAGGCACGTTTCGAATCGACCGACGCCCTGTTCGATGCGCTCGAAAAAGCCCGCTAAAACCAAGCGGGCATCGCTGCCGCGCGCGGCAGATTTCAGCAAAGCCTTCCACAAGGACTGGGAACGACTCAGCCGCTCCGGCCGTTTCGACCTCAAGCGGCTCAAGGAGGTCATGCTGTTGCTCGTTGCCAACGACGCCCCGCTCGGCCCCGAGTGGTTCGACCACCCGCTCAAGGGCAACTGGGCCGATCACCGCGAATGCCACGTTGGCGGCGACTTCCTGCTCATCTACACCGCCGACGAAAAGCAGATCACCTTCGTCCGCACCGGCACGCACACGGACCTCTTCGAGGGTTGAAGCGTAAATGAAGCCCCTCAAGGTCCTGCAACTGCTCCCTGCGCTCGACAGCGGCGGCGTCGAGCGCGGCACGCTGGAGATCGCACGCGCGCTGGTCGCGGCCGGGCATGAATCAGTGGTGCTGTCCAAGGGCGGGCGGCTGGTCGAGCCGCTGCAGCGCGAGGGCTCGCGCCACATCATGCTCGACCTCGGGCGCAAATCGCCGACCACCTTCCTGCAGTACCGCGCGCTGCGCAGGCTTTTCGAGGTCGAGCATTTCGACATCGTGCATGCGCGCTCGCGCCTGCCCGCCTGGGTGGCCTGGCTCGCCTGGCGGGGCATGCCGGAAAGCGCCCGACCGCACTTCGTCACCACGGTGCACGGCATGCACTCGGTGAGCCGATACAGCGCCATCATGTGCGCTGGCGAGCGCGTGATCGCGGTCAGCGACACGGTGCGCGACTACATCCGCACGCATTACCCGCCGGCGCGCTGGCCGCATCTCACAGATGACCGCATCACGGTGATCCCGCGCGGCATCGACCCGGCGGAGTTTCCACGCGACTACCAGCCATCTTCAGAGTGGCTGGTGCGCTTCCACGCCGAGTTCCCCCGGATCGGCCAGCGCAAGGTGCTGACGCTGCCGGGGCGGCTCACGCGGCTGAAGGGACATCACGACTTCATCACCCTCACCGGCAAATTGGTCGCGGACGGACTGGACGTGGTCGGGCTGATCGTCGGCGGCGATGACCCGAAGCGGCCCGGCTACGCGAAGGAAATCCGCGAGCGCGTGCAGGCCGAAGGGCTGGGTGAGCGCATCGTGTTTACCGGGCATCGAAGCGACGTCCGCGAAATCTATGCGATCTCGGACTGCGTGCTGAGCCTGTCGAGCACACCGGAGTCGTTCGGGCGCACGGTGCTCGAGCCGCTGGCGATGGGGCGGCCGGTGGTGGGGTATGCGCACGGGGGGGTGGCGGAAATTCTGGCGGAGCTGTTTCCGCAGGGGGCGGTGGCGAAGGGGGACGTGGAGGGCGCTGCCCGCAGCATCAAACACGCACTTACCGGACTGAACGCCACGGTTGGCCCCAGTTACCGTTACCTGCTGGACGAAATGCAATCGGCGACCCTGTCGCTATACTCAAGCCTGACCGGATATCCAAGACAGCCCAGAGACAACAAAGGAAGCGACTGCTCGTGACCACTCGCCCAGACCCGGTGAACATCCTCTGCCTCAAATGGGGCACACGCTACGGCGCGCACTACGTCAATACCCTCTACCGTTCGGTTTCGAGAAACCTGGACCGCCCCTTTCTTTTCCACTGCTGCACCGACGACCCTACAGGCCTCGACCCCGCTATCCGCATTATCCCGTTTCCAGAAAATCCGGGCGTCAAGCGCGGCTGGCCCGACATCCTCGTCAAGCTCATGGTGCTTCAAGACGGCTTTGGCAACCTGCAGGGCCCAACCCTGTTCATGGATGTTGACCTAATCATCATGGGCAAGCTCGATTGTTTCTTCGACTACAAGCCGGGCGAGTACTGCATCATCCACAACTGGGTGAGCCGCCGCAAAGAGCTGCTCGGCCGTCGCCCTGCGGTGGGCAACTCGTCGGTTTTCCGCTTCGATGCGGGGAAATCTAACGAGGTGTATGAGACCTTTCTGCGCGAAATGGCGCACGCAGAAGACCGTCGTATATTCAACACTGAGCAAGCCTTCCTCACCCACGCAATGAAGAAGGTGAACTGGTGGCCCGAAGAGTGGGTGCAGAGCTACAAGTGGAACTGCCGCCCCATCTTCCCACTGAATCTGTTCGTCACTCCAAAAGTTGCGCCAGACTGCCGGATTCTGGTCTTTCATGGGCGACCTGACCCAGCAGAGGCGATCACTGGCTACTCCGACGGAAAGCCGCACCATTACATCCGAGCTGCCCCATGGCTGTCAAAGTACTGGAGTGAACAGGGATGAGCGCTGCATCGCGCCTTGCCGACGGCGTCTTGGTCATCAACCTCGACGAGCGCACCGATCGGTGGCAGAGCTTCCTGGATCAGGCCGCAGATCGACTACGCCCTCTGGTACCCACACGCTTGTCCGCAGTGAAGGGCGTCGCCCTTCCTGGCTTTGGAGAGAAACCCTTCTTCCACGGTCACAAGCGCGACAAGACCTGGGCGGGCCGCGCCGGCTGCGCGCTTTCGCACCGCTCAGCAATCGAGCATGCGTCGAGAAACAGCTGGAAAAGAGTACTTGTCCTCGAAGACGACATCCAGCTTGAGCCTGACTTCGACGACCTACTCACCCCAATTGAACAAGCCCTGGATACGCTCCAATGGGACATCTGCTATCTCGGCTACACAGACCCCATCGGACCATTCATGAAGCGCTTACAACTCCCAAAGCACTATGAGCTATGCGAAATCTATGGGTGTAATGCAGCACATGCCTATATCGTCAACGAAAGCGCCTACTCCACCCTACTGGCCAAACTTCCCACTGAGCGCACCATCTGGAAATGGCTTACCCGCAACCGCGCGATTGACCGCTGGTATGCACGCACCCTGTCCAAGACGCTGACTGTACTAGCTATCAGCACGTCAATCGTCACCCAGAGGGACGGCATCTCCGACATAACGGGGCGTAGTTACGAGAATCTCCATCTGATTGCCCTGCCGCAACCGGGATCCACCGCGCTATCCTATGCCATCGGACGCGCGCTGCGACGCAGTCTGTTCGCACTGGAGGGCATTTACGATGCAGGCCGCGGATGGGTCAAACGACGTCGCGGCTTTTGATAACCTGCAAGCGAGCACAGATTGCCAAAGATGGCGTTAACACCCTGCGCGGAAATCCGCATCAAGTTCCTCAGCAAGTACAAACCCGGCCACGACGGTGAAGGCTGGCTAAAAATGTTCCCTGGCAATTTTCAGCACTGGGGAAACTGCACGTTCATATTTGACCGCCACTGTCAGGAATACGATTGGCTGGTTGTATATGATGACCTGCCCTCAATCGCAGGCGAGCGGCACCCCTTATGGGAAGAGCGTCTCGCCTGCGACCCGCGCAACACACTGCTGATCACAACAGAGCCCTCTTCAATCAAGATCTACGGCAGAGCTTATCTCAAGCAATATCAGTGGATTCTGTCGTCACAGGAAAGCTGGGCCTTGGGCCATCACCCCGGTCAGATATTCGAGCAACCCGCGCTGATCTGGTTCTATGCAGACACGCCCCCTCGCTGCGATTACGACACACTCGTCAGTCACGTTCCGACAGAGAAAACCTTGGATGTCTCGACCGTCTGCTCGTCCAAGCGACAAGGCAACACCCTGCACCGAGCGCGCTACGACTTCACCCAGGCACTCAAGGCGAAGCTGCCCTCAATCGACATTTACGGCCACGGCGTAAGGCCGCTCATCGACAAAGCAGATGCACTTGACGACTACCGTTATCACCTCGCTATCGAGAATTTTTCTGGCCCCCATCACTGGACCGAAAAACTCGCGGATGCATTTCTTGGCGCCTGTCTGCCGTTCTACTACGGCTGCACGAACCTTCACGACTACTTCCCATCGGAGAGCTTTGTCCTTATCGATATAACCGACCCCGAGGGCACAGCCAAGCTCCTGGAGCAGGCGATCCGCGAAAATTGGTACGAGAAAAGGCTACCTGCCATCCTTGAGAGCAGAAATCTCGTTCTCGAAAAATATGGCACTATCGCAACCATTGCGAGACTCGTGAATGAGCACCATACACCTTCGAGATCAAGCCTCGTCTCACGCTCCGCAACGATCAAGAGCCGACGAAGAGTCAACAAGAATCCAATAAATGCCTTGCGGTACTTGATCGAAAAGCAGCTGAGTAGAGCAAGACTCTGATATGCAGCCCATGCCCAGTCGAGAACCGTGAGAACCGGCTGAGCTTACGCGGGCTCTGCCTCGACAGGCTCCCAGCCTTCGGCACGCTTCAGCGGCAGTCCGGATCGACTGGGCGCCCATACGCGGCGCTCCGAACCAGCCGCGCCCCCGAGCCAAGCAGCCCACCAACTGAAGGAGCTGTTCGCAATAATCGCATGACGGCAACGAGTCATCAGCCAAAGGTCCGTGAGTTCGTCACCACCGTCATAATCTTGGGGCTCATAGCTAGCACCACGGAAGTCGACATTATTGACGACCCACTCGATGTCGTCGCCAAAAATGACGAATACGGGATTGAGCAATTCAGCACAAGCCTTATCAACCGCCTTTTGATAGTAGCCCACATCCAATAGTGGGGAGTATCGATGTCTCCGGACATGGAGAAACACCGACTCGACGCCTCTGAAGCGTTCGCCACGCGCACGAACCGCGCTAGAATCAGGCGTCGGCGGGCAAAGCTCCTCGCGCAAACGGGAGGCGCAATCGGTAAAATAGGCTTCGTCTTGCCAGTACCCGAGAAGCGTCACACGCTTGGCTTTACACCCATGCTTCAGGAGCTCACCGGGTCGCGTATCACTCCGCTCTGCCACATAGAAGCGCCATTTCTTTGGAATAAACTTATTCAGCGCCCTGATCAACTTCGCACGAGGGTGCCGCAAATCTGGCGCCACTCTCCACGACTCCGGCATTAACGCTGCGTCGATCCCAAAACGATTCAGTCGATAGCTTCTACCGAAATCATCGGCCACGTATCCGCGAACTGCGTCCAGATACAAACTCCGACCCGTCTTCAGCGCCAGCGCCCTGGCTGTGGCGTAAATGAAAAGCTGATTACCCAGCCCTCCTTTCACGATAGCAATCAGCACACGATCCGTCATCGCAAGGCAACCCACCCGAACATTCCTGCTGCAAAGATCATCGAAACCTTCTCGGCCTACATGCCGCCAAGCGCATGGCGAAGCCGGTAAATCAAGCCACGCGGAAACGGTCGGAACGCCTTGTGAATCCGGACTACCACATCGGACTCGGATACAGGCCGGTAAAGGGCATCGGCCCAATGCGCGGCCCAGGCAAAGGGGTTGTACTCATCCAGCACCCGATTGCGCGCACCTGCGACTGCGGTCACCTCATCCGTTGTCTCAGGGGCATCCAGCAATCTCTCTATGCGAACCGCTGCCGACTCGAAATCGTCGCCGTCAATCGCGCAGAACGCTTCTTGCGCGAAGAACTCATCCAGATTCGGACACCCGAGATACACGGGAAATGCCCACCCCAGATAAGCATCGGCCAACTTCTCGGTCCAGTAGTTCGGCGCCTGAGTATTCTCGAGTACCAGATGGAATCGATAAGGCAGAATCGCGTCCATCTTGTCATCCACAGGTTGAAATCCCCTGCCGAAGTGAACAATCCGGTCGCCAAGGCGCTGCTTCAGAAAATCCAGCAAGGCCAAGCGGTGCCGTTGCCCGGGCGTGAAGTTGGCACTCGAGCATACGACCGCGATACGGTTGTCCTTTGCAGGGCGCGGCAAAGCCTTGAGATGGTCGTAGCCGAAGCGGTAAGTGCGTGTCTGCAAGTCGAGCCCAACATGCCAATTGAGCCCGGGCGCCCCCAGAATCAAGCCGGGATGGCGAGACATCGGGTGGGTGTCGAGTATGTGCCCGAACTGCTTATAGAAACCCTGCGCGTAGAGCTTCTTTTCCAGCGGCTCGCCCGCAATGAACAGCGTGTTCTGCGGTGCGCAGCGGAATTTGTCATAGGGCCTTGCGTTGGCCAGAACGACCGAAAAATCGGCCCGACCACCCGGCGGCGGGTTGAGCTCGAGCTTCCAACGCCCCCAGCGCATGCGGCCTCCCGGACTCAGCAAGTTCAGGCTGGCCGGGGCGATGTCCATATTCAGGCGCAGGACAAGATCTGCCCCGCGATCGGTCGATTCACTCATCGATACAGCTGCCCCAAGGCCGTGGTTTTGTGGCGTTGACAGGAGCGTGGGATAATCGCGGCCTGTCACACGTTCTCGGGCCGGATTGTAACGCACGCGCCAGCCCGCTTCCGCGCAAGCCAACCGTCACGCTCCCCTCCCCATGACCAAGACAGCCCTCATCACCGGCATCACGGGCCAGGACGGCTCCTACCTCGCCGAGTTCCTGCTCGCCAAAGGCTACGAAGTCCACGGCATCAAGCGCCGCGCCTCGAGCTTCAACACGCAGCGCATCGACCACATCTACCAGGATCCGCACACCCCCAACCCGCGCATGGTCCTGCACTACGGCGACCTCACCGACTCGTCCAACCTCACCCGCATCCTGCAGCAGGTGCAACCCGACGAGGTCTACAACCTCGGGGCGCAGTCGCACGTAGCGGTGAGCTTCGAGTCGCCCGAGTACACCGCCGACGTCGACGCCATGGGCACGCTGCGCCTGCTCGAGGCCATCCGTCTGCTCGGCCTGGACAAGAAGACGCGCTTCTACCAGGCCTCCACCTCCGAGCTCTACGGCCTGGTGCAGGAGATCCCGCAGAAGGAGACCACCCCCTTCTACCCGCGCAGCCCCTACGCGGTGGCCAAGCTCTACGCCTACTGGATCACGGTGAACTACCGCGAGGCCTACGGCATGTATGCCTGCAACGGCATCCTGTTCAACCACGAAAGCCCGCGCCGCGGCGAAACCTTCGTCACCCGCAAGATCACTCGCGGTCTCGCCAACATCGCACAGGGCCTGGAAGACTGCCTGTACATGGGCAACATGGACGCACTGCGCGACTGGGGCCATGCCAAGGACTACGTGCGCATGCAGTGGATGATGCTGCAGCAGGACCAACCGGAAGACTTCGTGATTGCCACCGGCGTGCAGTATTCGGTACGCGAGTTCATCCGCTGGTCGGCGGCGGAGCTGGGCATCACGCTGCGCTTCGAGGGCAAGGGCGTAGAAGAGCACGCGGTGGTCGAGCACATCGACGGCGAGGGGAGCGAACTGAGAGCCCCTGCGCTGAAGGTGGGCGACGTCATCGTGCGCGTCGATCCACGCTACTTCCGCCCCGCGGAGGTCGAGACCCTGCTCGGCGATCCCGCCAAGGCCAAGGAAAAGCTAGGGTGGACACCGGAGATCACCGTGCAGGAGATGTGCGCGGAAATGGTCGCCGAAGATCTCAAGGTGGCGCAGCGGCATGCGTTCCTGAAGGCGCATGGGCACGATGTGCCGGTGGCTGTTGAAAATTGATCGACTCGAACATCGCGGCTTGCGCCGCTCTTACAGAATGAACCTCACCGACACCATCTTCGTCGCCGGCCATCGCGGCATGGTCGGCTCGGCTATCGTGCGCCGGCTACAGGCGCTTGGCTACGCCAACATCCTCACCGCCGGCCGCGACGCGCTCGACCTCACCAACCAACACGCGGTCAATGCCTTCTTCGCCGCCCATCGCATCGACCAGGTCTATCTGGCCGCGGCCAAGGTCGGCGGCATCCATGCCAACAACACCTACCCGGCCGAGTTCATCCACCAGAACCTGATGATCGAGGCCAACATCATCCACGCCGCTCACACTCACGACGTGCACAGGCTGATGTTTCTCGGCTCTTCGTGCATCTACCCCAAGCTCGCCCAGCAGCCGATGAAGGAAGAGGCGCTGCTCACTGGCCTGCTCGAACCGACCAACGAGCCCTACGCGATCGCCAAGATCGCCGGCATCAAGCTGTGCGAGAGCTACAACCGCCAGTACGGGCGCGACTACCGCAGCGCCATGCCTACCAACCTCTACGGCCCGGGCGACAACTTCCACCCCGAGAACAGCCACGTCATCCCCGCGCTGATGCGGCGCATCCACGAAGCCAAGCTGGCCAACGCGCCCGAGGTAGTGATCTGGGGCAGCGGCACACCGATGCGGGAGTTTCTGCATGTGGACGACCTGGCCGAAGCCGTGGTGCATCTGCAGAACATCTCGCAGGAGCGCTACGCGAGCGAGACCGAGCCGATGCGCTCGCACATCAATGTGGGCACGGGAACGGACGTAACCATTCGGGAACTGGCCGAGACGCTCGTAGAGGTGATCGGTTACGAGGGCAGGCTGGTGTTCGACACCACCAAGCCGGATGGGACGCCGCGCAAGCTGATGGATGTCGGCCGGCTGGCGAGACTGGGGTGGCAGGCGCGCACCTCTTTGAAGCGCGGCCTCAACGAAACCTACACGTGGTTCCTGGCTCATCTCGGCGCCGCCAGGGTCTGAGGAGCGAATCTATTACATTTGTCCAATTCCTTCGCAACGGACTCGGGTGACATAATCCGGGCTTTCCCGTCCGTCACGCCCGTGCAGATCTCTCCACCGACCGCTTGGCAGGCTCACGCCGTCAAGCTGCTCGCAGCGCTGTTCATTCTCAGCCTGCCCTTCAAGCTCGCTACGGTACACATCGCAGCGGTGCTGCTTGCTGCAAGCTTGATCAGCGCCAAGCAAAGCGAACTGCGCGCAGCGCCGGCACGGCTCTATCTGGGGACGACGCTGCCCTGGCTCATACCAGTCCTTGTCGCCACCGCTTGGCATTACTTCGCCCCCCTCACAGTAGAGCCCAGTTTCGCTGAGGCTGTGAAAGCCGTGGCGCGTATCCTGCTGCTCGGATTGGCTTGGGCTGTAATGCTGGAGCGTGGCTGGCTCAGCGTACGGTTCGCAGTAACGCTCAGCATGATCACCGTGGCGGCAGTGATCCTGTCCGGCTACTACGACCTGTACAACCACTGGTCGGCCGGCACTGCACCGAATTGGAATCATCGCATCTCGGGCGCCGTATACCACCCTAACGCACTCGGCCTGTTCATGGCTCTCGGCATCGTACTGTCTGCTGCACTCTTGCGTGCGAGACACGCCAGCCCCTGGCCCTGGCTGCTGATCATCCTTGCCCTACCCATACTCTGGGCCACAGGCTCAAGAGGAAGCCTCATCGGCACGCTTGCGGGCCTCCTCTGCCTGGTTGCTTACACCAACGTCCGACATCTCGCGCTACTGGTCTCCATTGCCGCATCAGTCTGGGCTGCAGAGGCCCTCGAGATCATCGACTTCCAGCGAGCAGGGAGCGACGTTACGCGCCGCGCCCTGCTCGAGCTTGCCATTGCAAAGTGGCGCGAGGCGCCCTGGTTCGGCTGGGGTGTGGGCACCTTCCCGTTCCTGGAGGGCAATCGCTGGAGGACCGGAACCCACAATGTACTGCTAGACATGGGAGTAAGCGTCGGCGTGTTTGCCGTACTGGGCTGGCTGTACAGCACATTGCGCCTGCTTTGGGGGCTGATCACGAGGCGCGATGAAGCAGTTCGCGGTCCGCTGGCGATGCTCGTGACGCTCCTCGCGGCGGGGATGGTCGACTACACCCTTCTCACATCCTCCCTTTACCAAGGCTTGTGGGTTCTGATCGCAGTCCATGCCTGTTGGGCAATCAGCCCTTTCACTAGTACAGCCAGGGCCATGCCGGCCAACCCTTTGCCGGCGGGGTCGCCTGAGCCTCAAAAACTCCAATGACATGATTTTGGAGTACTACTTTCGTTGAATTCATAATCGCGGCAATGGGGTGAGATAATCCCAGTTTCCGCATTCTCCGAGCACCATGCAAATCCCCCAGCCTTCCCAACAGCCATACGACGACGACGAGATCGACCTGCGCCAACTTGTAAAAACGCTCTGGCGACAGAAGAACCTCATCGTCGGCACCGGCGTCCTCGGAGCGATCCTCGGCGTGGGCGCGAGCCTCATCTCGACCAAGTACGTCACTGATGGGCTGTTCATGACCCCCGGCGTATCGGCAGCCAACTACAAGCGCTTCGAGGTGGTGTTTTCCAACGGACCGCGCTTGCAGCAGTATCTGCGCAGCACCAATCAGGTAAGTACCCCCTACGGGGCCATGCTGTACGAGCTCGCCGACAATCAGGATGCACTACGTGACACGCTCAAGCCGGAATTCGCCTTCACCGACAAGGACCAGAAGACGTTTGGCGTCAAGGTTACCGAGAACGACGAACCCGGGGCCATGATCGGCGTCCGTATCCAGTTCAAGCACAAGGAGCCAACCAACGGTCCCCCTGTCGCCCTGCTGGCCGAGTATGTGCGAGACACCCTCATAAGAGTTAATTTCGAGGGCACGATGCTCGCCCGCTGTGCCGACTTTCGCACACGCGAGCAGGAGTTGAGGAACGCCCAACTCACCAACGACTTCGCCATCACCCAGGAAGAACGCCGAGTCGCAACCCTGCGCGACATCATCGCCCGCAACCCCGAGGCGGCAGTGAGCGACAACCGCCAGATCGTCTCGCTGGAGAAGGGCAGCGAGCGCTTCCTCTCTCCAGCCGCGCAGCTTGTCGCAGCCGAGATCCAGATCGCCGACATGAAGCTGGCCGAAGTACGTCGTGAGCGGGAACGCGTTGCCAGTGCGCTCAAGCGCGACTATTACTGCCAAGCACAGCAGGCCCTTCAGCAACCCACTACGGGGCCCGCTTTCCTTGAGGGCCTCGCAAACATCCAGACCGCAATTTTCCAGGACCAGGACAAGTCGGTCGACATCGTCGAACAGACCTGGAACGAACTCGACGTAGAGCGAGCGAACTGGACCAACACCTACCTGCGCGCGATGCGCTTTGTCGCCTCGCCTGACGGCACGGAGATCAAGGAGCGCAAACCGGGTATGGCGCTTGGCCTGGTGCTGGGCGGACTGCTGGGCGGCATGCTGGGGATCTTCGGCGCACTGGTGAGGGCGTGGTGGAAGAGGGACGACACCGGCAGCAACGGAAGCGATTGATGCAGAACAGGCGCGGAGCCTGACCTCACAGGTCGCATGAACATAACGAAAGGATCAGGGACCGCCCTACCCCCATCGCTTGCACGAAACCAATCACAAGCTCCGGTAACCGAGGAGGGATGTAAGGAACCTACTTCCGGGAATGCCGGAACCTTCCGCGGGCAGATCGCAATCGCTGGCGCTCAAAACCAGCTTGGAGCTGATTAGGTCAGCGACCAGCCACTACCACGACGCCGTAACAGAACAACCGTCCCTATAAACGCATAGTGCCCTCCCCTAGCAAGCGCCTCGTGAACCTCTCATTGCGTGCAGCCACGCTAGTGAGCAAGTTCGCGCTCATTTTCGTACTGGCGAAGCTCCTTGAGCCTGCCGAAGTAGCTCTTTATGGCCTGCTCTCGGCCACGGTGTTCTACGTTCTGATGGCGCTCGGCTTCGACTTCTACACCTACGCTACCCGCGAGCTCATCGTAACCGACCGCCGCGAATGGGCGGGTATGTTGCGCGATCAGGGCGTGTTCTACGGCATCACCTACACGGCCCTGTTGCCGCTGTGCCTGCTGCTGTTCTGGCTTGGGTTCCTGCCCTGGAATCTTGCGATCTGGTTTTTCCCGCTGCTGGCGCTGGAGCACCTCGCGCAGGAACTCAACCGCCTGCTGGTCGCGATCTCCGAGCCGCTCTGGGCCAGCGTCGTAATGTTCGTGCGCTCCGGCGCCTGGGCCGTCGCGGCAGCGCTCTGGATGTGGCTGGATCCTGTACAGCGGTCGCTGGAATTCGTGCTCGGGGCGTGGGCGCTGGGCGTGTTTGCCGCCTGTCTGCTGGGTGCGTCTCGTCTGCGCAGTCTCGATGCGGGCTCGCTGCGACGCAAGGTGGACTGGCGGTGGATTCGCCGGGGCATCCGCATCGCCTTCCCTTTCGTGCTGGCCACCCTGTCGCTGCGTGCCTTGTACACCGTGGACCGCTACTGGCTCGAAGCCTTGGGCGGGCTCGAGGTGCTGGCCGCCTACGTGCTGTTCGTCGGTATCGCCAATGCGATCATGAGCTTCCTCGACGCGGCGGTCTTCACCTTCGCCTACCCGGCGCTGATCGCCGCCGCGGGAAAAGACGACCGCACAGATTTCGACCACAGGATGAGCCGGCTCACCCGCCACACGGTGGGCGTCACGGCAGGCTTGTCCATCGCGGCGCTCGTATGCGCCGGCCCGGTCATCGACTGGCTCGACCGCCCCAGCTACGCCGAGCACTTTTCCCTGCTCTACTGGACTGTCCTCGCCGCTGCACTCTTTGGCCTCAGCATGATTCCCCACTATGGACTCTACGCTCGGCGCAAGGACCGGCCCATCATCTTCAGCCATCTGGCCTCGTTGCCGCTATTCCTTGTCACGGCGCTCGCACTCATTCCGCTGCTCGGTCATGCAGCCGTCCCAGCGGCCATGGCGGCAGCCTTCTTGTTCCTGCTGTTTGTCAAGCTCGCAGCCTTCAAGCGCTGCGGCCCACTCGTCGCAAGCAACTGACTTCCACCTTCAACAGCTCATAGTCTTACGGACACTTTCCCATGCTCACCAACCAGACCATCCTCGTTACCGGCGGCACCGGCTCCTTCGGCCACACCTTCGTCCCGATGACGCTAGCCAAGTACAACCCCAAGAAAATCATCATCTTCTCGCGCGACGAGATGAAGCAGTGGGAGATGGCCAAGCTGTTCCAGGGCGACTCGCGCGTGCGCTTCTTCATCGGTGACGTGCGCGACAAGGATCGCCTCTACCGCGCGCTTGACGGCGTCGACTACGTCGTACACGCCGCCGCCACCAAGATCGTGCCCACCGCTGAGTACAACCCATTCGAGTGCGTAAAAACCAACATCAACGGCGCGATGAACCTCATCGATGCCTGCATCGACAAGGGTGTCAAGCGCGTGGTGGCTCTGTCCACAGACAAGGCCAGCAGCCCGGTCAACCTTTACGGTGCCACCAAGCTCGCCTCTGACAAGCTCTTTGTCGCCGGCAATTCCTACTCTGGTGGCCACGACACCCGCTTTGCTGTCGTACGCTACGGCAACGTAATGGGCTCGCGCGGCTCGGTCATCCCCTTCTTCATGTCGATCAAGGACAAGGGCGTGCTACCGATAACCGACGCGCGAATGACGCGTTTCATGATCTCGCTTGAGCAGGGCGTTGAGCTCGTCTGGCACGCCTTCGACGACATGGAAGGCGGCGAGATCTACGTCAAGAAGATCCCCTCGATGAAAGTCACCGATCTCGCCAAGGTGGTCGCACCCGAAGCGCGCCAAGAGATCGTCGGCATTCGCCCCGGCGAGAAGCTCCACGAGCAGATGATCGGGGTCGAAGATGCCTTCTACACCTACGAGTATCCCGAGCACTTCAAGATCCTGCCCGCCATCAACGGCTGGGATATCTGCGAGAAGCGCATCAAGGACGGCAAGCGCGTTTCCGAGGGCTTCAGCTACACCAGCGACAACAACAACGAGTGGATGGAACCAGCCGAACTACAAGCCTGGATTGACGCTAACAGAGCCAAGATCGGGAGTATCTGAACATGATCCCTTACGGTCGCCAGGAGGTCACTCAGACCGATATCGACGCCATCGTTGCCGTATTGCGCTCAGACTTTCTCACCCAAGGCCCGCAAGTCCCCCTGTTCGAACAAACGGTCGCAAACCACGTCGGCGCCCGTCACGCCCTGGCGGTCAACAGCGCCACCTCAGCCTTGCACATCGCCTGCTTGGCGCTGGGCCTTGGTCCAGGCGACTGGCTGTGGACCACGCCGAACACCTTCGTCGCCTCGGCCAACTGCGGCCTGTATTGCGGCGCACAGGTCGATTTCGTTGATATCGACCCGCGCACCTACAACCTCTGCCCGCAGGCACTGGAACGCAAGCTCGTCGCCGCGCAGGCAGCCGGCCGCCTACCCAAGGTCGTCGTCGCGGTGCACCTGTGCGGCCAACCCTGCGACATGGCTGCCATCCATGCGCTCGGCCAGCGCTACGGCTTCAAGATTATCGAAGACGCCTCACACGCCATCGGCGGCAAGTACAAGGGCGAATTCATCGGCAACGGCCGCTACAGCGAGATCACGGTGTTCAGCTTCCATCCGGTCAAGATCATCACCACCGCCGAAGGCGGCATGGCGCTGACCAACGACGCCGAACTCGCCAACAAGATGGCCCTGCTGCGCAGCCACGGCATCACCCGCGATGCGGCACAGATGACGCACGCCCCCGACGGCCCCTGGTACTACCAGCAGGTCGATCTCGGCTTCAACTACCGCATGACCGAGCTGCAAGCCGCGCTCGGCGTCAGCCAGATGGCACGCCTCGACGATTACGTCGCACGCCGCCACGCGCTGGCCGCGCGCTACGACACGCTGCTCGCAGACCTGCCGATTACCCGCCCCTGGCAGCATCCGGACAGCTACTCCGGCCTGCACCTCTACGTCATCCGCCTGCAGCTCGAGCGGATCAGCAAGACGCACCGCCAAGTGTTCGACTCGCTACGTGAACAAGGCATCGGAGTGAACCTGCACTACATCCCGGTTCACACGCAGCCCTACTACCAGCAGATGGGTTTCAAGGCGGGCGACTTCCCCGAAGCCGAGCGCTACTACGCCGAGGCGATCAGCCTGCCGATGTTCCAGACGATGACCGAAGCGCAGCAAGACAAGGTGACGGAGGCCCTTCGCGCCGCGCTTGCATCATGAAACTCGCCATCATTCCCGCCCGCGGCGGCAGCAAGCGCATCCCGCGCAAGAACATCAAGCCCTTCTGCGGCAAGCCCATGATCGCGTGGTCGATCGAGGCTGCGCGCCTGTCCGGCTGCTTCGACCGCATCATCGTCTCGACCGATGATGCCGAGATCGCCGACGTCGCCCGCGCTCACGGCGCCGAAGTGCCCTTCATGCGCCCGCCCGAGCTGTCGGACGACCACACCGGCACCATCCCGGTCATCGCCCACGCCATCGACTGGATGAACCGCAACGCCGGCCCGGTAGACTTCGCCTGCTGTCTCTACGCCACCGCGCCCTTCGTTCAGGCCGAAGACCTGCGGCGCGGGCTCGACGTGCTGCGGCACAGCGGTGCGGATTACGCCTTCTCCGTCACCAGCTACGCCTTCCCGATCCAGCGCGCTATCCGCATCACCGCGGATCAACGGGTGGAGATGTTCAATCCCGAACACTTCACCACCCGCTCGCAGGATCTTGAAGAAGCCTTCCACGACGCCGGCCAGTTCTACTGGGGCCGCGCCGCCGCCTGGCTGGCCGGAAAGCCGTTGTTCTCGCACGATGCCGCCCCCGTGATGCTGCCGCGCCACCGAGTGCAGGACATCGACACCGCCGAAGACTGGGAACGCGCGGAATGGCTGTTCAAGGCCATGCAATCGCAAACGGGGCAGGCTTGAACATGAAAGTCGCTTTCCGCGCCGACGCCTCGCTGCAAATCGGCACCGGCCACGTCATGCGCTGCCTGACGCTGGCCGACGCGCTCGCGGCGCACGGCGCGGACTGCCAGTTCATCTGCCGTGCGCACGAAGGCAACCTGATCGAGTTCATTCGCGGCAAGGGCTACGTCACCCACGCATTGCCCATCGTCCTCAAGGCAAGCACCAGCTCGACCGGACCCGGCCAGGAAGCATCCCCCGCCGACCTCGCCCACAGCCACTGGCTCGGCGCCACGCAAGCGCAGGACGCCGAGGCCTGTGCCCCCATCCTGGTGGCCCACCGCCCCGACTGGCTGATTGCCGACCACTACGCGCTCGACGCCCGCTGGGAGCGCGCCCTCGCACCGCACTACCGCAAGCTGATGGTGATCGACGACCTCGCCGACCGGCCCCACGCCTGCGACCTGCTCCTCGACCAGACCTTCGGCCGCGACGCGGCGGACTATCGCCCTCTGGTGCCGGCCGACTGCCGCCTGCTGTGCGGCTCGCAATACGCCCTGCTGCGCCCCGAGTTCGCCGCCCTGCGGCCCTACAGCCTGCAACGCCGCGCCCGGCCGGCCCTGCACGAGTTGCTGATTACCATGGGCGGAGTCGACAAGGACAACGCCACCGGACAGGTGCTGCAAGCGCTGCGCACCTGCCCCTTGCCTGCAGACTGCCGGATCACCGTGGTCATGGGCGCGACGGCGCCTTGGCTGGAAGAGGTCCGCACGCAGGCGCAGGACATGCCCCGGCCGACCCGCGTGCTGGTCGGCGTAAACGACATGGCGCAACTGATGGCCGATAGCGATCTAGCGATCGGGGCGGCGGGCAGCACCTCATGGGAACTTTGCTGCCTCGGCGTTCCAAACCTTCTCGTCTGTACAGCAGCCAACCAGCGCACAGTTATCGGCGCACTCGCTTCGGTCAACGCAACGGCAAAACTCGATCGGGCCGAATTGAGCCGGCCAGACGGCATTCCGTTCTGTGTGCAATACACAGTGTTAACCAAGAACCTTGGAGCGTACGCAGCGGACGCGGCGCGGATCACCGACGGCAGCGGCGCGTCTCGCGTATGCGCAGAATTAGCATGAATTCCATGAACCTTCCTGACAAGACCACACCACCAACGGTCATCCTCTCTGGCCCAACTCGCGGTCTGGGCCGTGCGCTTTTCGATCGACTCGTATCCCAGGGATACCACACGGTGGGTTTGGGGCGCGACCTGGGGCGGATCGCAGCCGTAGCGAGTAGCGCGCCTGAGCAAGTTCAACTTGTCGAGGTTGATCTGGGCGCTGATTCTGACGTCTTGACGACCGCATTGGCCGCAGTGCACCGGATCTTGAGCACCAACTCAAGCGGACCTCTAGCGTTCATCAGCAACGCATCAATCATCGAGCCCATCGGACGAGCTACCGAGCTCACGTGCTCCGGCCTCGACCGTGCCATGCGGATCAATTGCTTAGCTCCCCTGATAGTTGCCAACTCCCTCACGAAGACCGCGCAAGCGCAGGGGCGCCCCCTGCTTGTTCTGGATGTAAGCAGCGGAGCTGCCTGCCGGCCAATTCGCGGCTGGCAGGCCTACTGCACCAGCAAGGCGGCGTACAAAATGGGGCTCGATGTACTGGCGGCTGAGAACTCACATCTCCAGGTTATCCACTTCGACCCTGGCGTAATGGATACATCCATGCAAGAGCTAATCCGAGCGCAGCAAGCGGCGGATATGCCTGAGGTCGAAGTCTTTCGTGCCTACCGAGAGGAAGGGAAGCTGAAAGCACCGCTTGCGGTCGCTACTGAGCTAATTCAGGTTATAGAGAAACATATGTCATGAAAGTAGCCATTCTCTCGGACATCCATGCCAACATTTATGCATTGGAAGCTGCACTGGCCGATTGCGAAAAGGAGGCAATTAAGCATTTCATCGTTGCGGGTGATTTGGTGGGTTATTACTACTGGCCTCAACCAGTAGTACAGCGTCTGATGCATGACGTCCGTGTAACCTGCATCAGAGGCAACCACGAGGACATCCTGGCAGAAACGCTTGATAGCACGAACGCTGCTGACCTCTACCGCCAGAAATATGGTTCGGGCTACGACGTCTGCCGCGAGTCACTATGCGACGACGAGCTTCAGTGGCTGCTTCATCTACCCACCAAAGCAGAGATTATCCTCGGGGGCGCTCATTTCTCCGTGCACCACGGCAGCCCTGAAGCAACGGACGAGTACATCTACCCTGACGCCACAGCGGAAGTTCTCGCACGGTGTCACGATAGCCGAGACTTCACCGTTCTGGGCCATACGCACTACCCGTTCGTGCACTATCTGGAAGGACGCATCTTGTTGAACCCAGGCTCCGTTGGGCAGCCGCGTGACTTCGGCGGACAGGCCTGTTATGCCGTAGTCGACCTCGCCAATCGTGCATTGCGCTTCAAGCGCATTCCCTACGATGTCAGCCCCGTGGTCGCCGCCGCCCAGGCACGCGATCCCGCACTTGGCTACCTACATAAGATCATGACCAGGAGAGCACTTTGAATGTCCTCATCAGCGGTATTGCCGGAGACATTGGCTTCGGCGCTGGTCGCATCCTGCGAGACTGGGGGTGGTCCGGCCGGTTGTGCGGCATCGACATCCAATCCGAGCACCCCGGTGAGTTTTTTTTTGATCAGCACGCCGTGGCACCTCGCGCAGCCGACGCAAACTATTTGAGCTGGCTCGCGCTTCATATCGAACGCCACCACATTGGCCTGTTCATTCCTACCAGCGAAGCCGAGATTGCTGTCCTCAGCGAGCACGGTTTGCGGGAGATAGCGGGAGCGCGCATCCTCATCGCCAACCAGCAAGCCACCACCGTCTCGTTGGACAAGCAGGCCTGCATGTCCTTTTTGGGACAACGAGGACTACGTGTCCCGAAGAACGGCATTGTTGGCGCCACGTCGCCACTTAGCTACCCGGTGATTGTCAAGCCACGCGCGGGTCAAGGCAGCAAGCAAGTTCAAAAGATCGATGATGCGCAGACGTTCGGCGAGCGGGCCCTAGCCGGACAGGTCTGGCAGGAATATCTAGCCCCTGACGACCAAGAGTACACCTGCCCCGTTTACCATTCCGTCGCTCGAGGCACGCACATCCTTGTGCTCCGACGCACGCTATCCGGTGGACTTACTGGGCGCGGCGAGGTGGTTAACGAACCCCACATAGAACATTACGTTGCTGAAATTGCGCGAGTTCTCGAACTAGATGGCGCCATCAACGTACAGCTCCGACTGACTGCGGACGGCCCCTGCCTTTTCGAGATCAATCCGCGCCTCTCGAGCACGCTAGTGTTCCGCGACAAGATGGGTTTCTGCGATCTGCGCTGGTGGATCCAGGACACGGTCGGCCTCGAGCATACCCCGCCGCTACCTCCCTATCGTCCGCCGTCACCGGGCACCCGATTTTTCCGCGGCGCCCAGGAATACATCACCTGCACCCCGTTGTAATGGAGAAGGAACATCCATGAGCATTCCAGCCATACATATCGCAGGACGCCGCATCGCCTCCGATACGCCGCCCTACGTCATCGCCGAACTCTCCGCCAACCACAATGGGAGGCTAGACACCGCGATGAAGATCATCGAGGAAGCAAGGAAAGCCGGCGCCGATGCGGTCAAGCTCCAGACCTACACCGCCGACACGATCACCCTAAACAGCGATGCCGAGGAGTTTCTGATCCACGGCGGCCTGTGGGACGGCAAGACGCTCTACGAGCTTTACCAAGAAGCACACCTGCCCTGGGAGTGGCACAAACCGCTGTTCGAGCACGCCCGCAAGCTCGGCATCACCATCTTCAGCTCGCCCTTCGACAACACCGCCGTCGACCTGCTCGAGGACCTCAACGCCCCGGCCTACAAGATCGCGTCCTTCGAGGCGGTCGACCTACCCCTGATCAAATACGTCGCTAGCACCGGCAAGCCGATGATCATCTCCACCGGCATGGCCGACGCCGAGGAGATCCAGGAGGCCATCGACGCCGCGCGCGAAGGCGGCTGCAAGGAGCTCGCCATCCTCCACTGCGTCAGCGGCTACCCCGCCCCGGCAGAGGACTACAACCTGCGCACCATCCCCGACATGATCGAGCGCTTCGGCCTGGTCACTGGCCTTTCGGACCATACCCTCGATAACACCACCGCGATCGCCAGCGTCGCCATGGGCGCCTCGATCATAGAGAAGCACTTCACCCTGGACCGGAGCGGCGGCGGGCCGGATGACAGCTTCTCGCTCGAGCCGGCGGAACTCGCGGCACTGTGTCGCGACAGCAAGACGGCGTGGGCGGCGCTGGGAAAGGTCGATTACGGGCGCAAGTCGAGCGAACAGGGGAACGTGAAGTTCAGGCGGTCGCTCTATTTCGTGAAGGATTTGAAGGCGGGGGATGTGATTACGGCCGATGCTTTGAGGAGCGTGAGACCGGGGTTTGGGGTGGCGCCGAAGTATTTGGAATCCATTATTGGCAAGCGAATACAAATCGACGTTAATGCCAACCACGCAGTCTGCATGGAGCAGATTAGTGGATAACCACTCGACTGCGTTACCGTCCAAGCACCTAATGAGCCGCCTATCGTTAGAGGCCCCAGAAAGCCTATACGACTATATTGAACAGAGAGAGGTGGGAGAGCCTGGCTTTCGCGCCTCTGTCGCATCCATGTATAAACGCAACGCACGATGGTCAAACCCACTGACCCGCATTGCCGTAACCGCGACAGCGCACCTACTCTCGCCTAGAGCTAGCTCAGTAAAGTATTTCTTCTGGGGAACAAAGTTCCGAGAGTTAATCCTCGGGCTTAACAAGAAAGAAGTTTGCATAATTGGAGGCCCGAAACAAGCATTATTTTGCCTACGCAACGGCATACCTTTTATTGCAAGCACGCAACTATGGAAAGAGCTTCACATCGGCATTCAGCATAATCACTATCGAACCCAAAAGATTACGAGCCTGATCAAGAAAGCCGAAATCCAGCTAGAAATGACTGCAGGCCATGATGCGATGCTAGTAGTCGACAATGACTCACTACCGATGCAGAGAGCCGTAATTTTATCCGCCCATTTAGCGGGATTGAAAACCGTCTGCATTCAGCACGGCATTTTTCAGAGCAAGTCACCCGGCCATATAATGGATGGATGGACTGCCGATCTATTTCTCGCGATCAACAGCCATCAGAGAGACATGCTAATCACGAAAGGATTGGCGCCCGATAAAATATATATAATGGGGTTTCACTCAAGCCCATATCAACCCAAACGCCCTACCGCCCCCCCAAAAGAAAGAAAGGTGTGCTTCCTTGGTCAGCCATGGACTAAATACGGCACAGATCGGGGTCAACGTTATTTTGAAATATTAAGAGCAGTCACTACAGCTTTAGAAAATAACAACATTAATCTCTTCTATAAACCGCACCCATGGGAACGGGGCTCGGCGCACCTTAAAGACATCCGCAACGTTATCGACACACCATTGAACGCGTCTATTGAAGAGTATGATGTTTTTATTTCCATAACATCAACAGCACTTCTTGAGGTCGCAACCGCAGGGCGCGTAGCAATTCAAGTTATCGACAGCATCTTCGATGCCGACGACCTTTCAGTGCACGCACCTATTACGCCCATTCCCTTTAACCACAATGCCGAATTTAATTCAGAATTCATAAATGCAATAAGCAAGCCAATCGACACAAAAATCCACACCCAATCTCCACTGAAAAACTTCATAAAAATCACAACAAAAATATGCGGACCTGCGTACGAATCTTGCGCACAATGATTTATGAAAACAAAAAGCGCCCGAGAAAACCCCCTTCTCATACTCAGCTACATATTTATAGCCTCATGCATTATATTGCCATCAGGATCAATATACTCAGTTAATGTTAAAACCATACTTTCGGCATCTCTTTTTTTGACTGCAGCACTACTGATAGCAAGAGAAAAGAGCAGTCTTTTTTTCGTATTGACCCCCATTGCGCTAGCGAATTTTCTCCTATTCTATTTCATTATAGCAATAACAAACTCAACACCGACAAAAGACTCTCTTTCTCAAACAGTAGCAATCCTCGCAACATTTTCTTCAATATACCTTCCTCTTTACTTTTTCAAAAGAACAGAAAACAAACAAATAGGAATTTTTGTTGCGATTACTTACTCGTTCGGGTTCGTTTGCGCATTGAAGGTAGTACTCGAAGTTTTAATGCTTTCCGGAATTGGCCTAGTCCAAGCAAAAGACTTCCTAGATGAAATTTTTGGCGTTTCTTTTATTGGTCTCGACGCGGGACTTTTTTACAGAATCCACTTTCCCTCCGACTATTTAGCTCCGGTCGTTCTCTACGCATTAATAAACGCCAAGCATTTCGACATAAGGATACAACCGCTACCCAAGGCGATGCTTTTATCTCTGACAATCATATCAATAATTCTATCTTACTCGCGCTTTTTGTGGGCTTACTCCATTATTACCGCCTTGATTGCAATTTTGACAGTATCGAACGTGCAGAAAAAATTTTTCGTCCTCGCATTCATAGCGACAGGAATTCTACTCTTCCTGCCTGCATTCGGAGAGAAGCTATACTCTTTTATCGCAACTCGATATGCAGGCGCTTATGCAGAGTCAAGTGACTTTACTCGTCATCAAATGCTCGACGCTCTCATCGACGGCATAGATGCGAAGCCCATCCTTGGTTGGGGACTTGGAAGTGGCGCGCCAGGCTACACAAATATCGAACAGATACCCTGGTACTTTGAAATTCAATGGCTAGGCCTCGCCCTCCAGTTCGGGCTCATTGGAATTCTATTAATACTAGCCATCTTAATCGTGTCTTTAGCGATAATGCTCAAAGGCAGAGTCACACCAACCAAGATGGGACTTGTTGGTGTATATCTGATATGGCTTTCCCTCGGATTTTTTAATGGATTTATGCTGACAAGCGTAGGCGGAGTCATTTTCTTAGCCTTTATATCTCTAAGCGCTTCACCAAACCCACGGCAGACTTATTGAATGATTCCATGAAAGTTAATACAATCGCATTTTATCTTCCTCAGTTCCACCCCATCGAAGAGAACAACGCGTGGTGGGGCGACGGCTTTACTGAGTGGACCAACGTCTCACAGGCTCGCCCTCGCTTCAAAGGTCATCATCAGCCGCAAATTCCGGCAGACCTTGGGTTTTACGATTTAAGACTTCACGAAACTCGAATTTCCCAAGCTGCTCTGGCAAGAAACTTTGGTATTTACGGATTCTGCTATTACCACTATTGGTTCAACGGACGGATGCTCCTCGACCGGCCGTTCAACGAAGTTCTAGCTAGCGGAGAGCCTGACTTCCCTTTTTGCCTCTGCTGGGCTAACGAGAATTGGACCCGCGCGTGGGATGGCTTGGATCGGCAAGTATTGATCAAACAGGACTACACAGAAGAAGATTCGGACAGCCACATTCAATGGCTGATTGAGGCATTCCGTGACGATCGCTATATAAAGATAGACGGGCGACCGTTGCTGCTGATCTACCGCCTCGACCACATCCCAGAAATAGGAAAAATGATCAACTCTTGGCGCAATGCTGTTCGTGAGGAGGGTTTTCCTGGACTGTACCTCTGTGCAGTAAAGAATGGATTCGTTGAGATCAGCGACGAGAACATTTTAAAAATTGGCTTTGATGCAATAGTCGACTTCCAGCCCGACCGCCGAGATTTCCCTGCGCCCCAGGGGCCGAAACAAGCCTTTTATCGTCTCGCTCGACGAATTCTTCCTGGCGACCTATACCAGCGAATCAAGTTATCCGCTTCGGCGAATAACATCGTTAACTATCGTTCCATGGTAGAAGGAATGATTCACAAAATATGGCCGACCAGCTATCGCAAATTCCCCTGCGTTTTTCCCTCTTGGGACAATAGTGCCAGGAGGAAATCCGCAACGATTATTCAGAACGACGACCCGGTCATGTATGGAAAATGGCTCAAGCATGCAATCGAAAGCGTTCGATCTTATCCGGATTCGGAAAAGTTTGTTTTTATCAATGCTTGGAACGAGTGGGCCGAAGGCTGCCACCTTGAACCGGACAGGAAGCACGGTCATGCCTTCCTAGAACAAACCCGAGACGTGCTCCGATCAACGTGCGCGACGGAGTAAGCGCTATGTCGGCACTTAAAGTCATGCTTGTAATTCCGACACGTAATGGGTTTGAGGAGCTTATGCGACTAATGAGATCACTTCCGACTCACAGTCGAGGCATTGACGTTTGTATCGTTGACTCCTCGTCGACAGACTCAACAGTGGATGTTGCTCAACGTCACGGTGCGCGTGTCCACCATATTGAGGTCTCCGAGTTCAACCACGGCGGAACACGCCAGATGATGGTCAATCAGCATCCAGATTACGACGTCTATGTGTTCATGACGCAGGATGCCTGTCTTGCTGATGAATATGCAATCGACCGTATCGTGGCGCCGTTCATAGATCCGGCGGTGGGTGCGGTATGTGGCCGCCAACTTCCGCACCTTAATGCAAAGCCGCTGGCGATGCATGCCCGTTTTTTTAACTACCCACCAACCTCGCGGGTCAAGTCTATGAATGACGCTCACGAACTCGGGATCAAGACCCCATTCATCTCAAACTCATTCGCGGCTTATAGGCGAAGTGCGCTAATTGAGGTCGGGGGCTTTCCAAAACACGTGGTGCTGGCTGAAGACATGTATGTCGCGGCAAAGATGTTGATCGAGGGCTGGAAGGTTGCTTATGCAGGAGATGCCGTATGCCGGCACTCCCACAACTACACGCTACTGGAGGAGTTTCGTCGGTACTTCGACCAAGGTGTGTTCCACGCACGCGAGCCCTGGATCCGTCAGCGCTTCGGTGGTGCTGGGGGCGAAGGGCTGCGGTATCTGAAGTCCGAACTAAATTTTCTCGGCTTATCTCTTTTGCATTTATGGCCCGAAGCACTGATTCGAAACGCACTCAAACTCATCGCGTACAAGCTTGGGCAAAAGGAAAGACTCCTTCCAATACGTTTGAAGAGAAGGCTGGCAATGCATAAGCGCTATTGGGACGGCCCGTTCGCGGAGGGTAAATGATGCGAATTCTCGTCACCGGCGGGGCTGGCTTCATCGGCTCGGCCGTGGTGCGGTACCTGATCGACAGCACGACACATCACGTCGCCAACCTCGACAAGCTGACTTATGCCGGCAATCTCGAATCGCTTACCTCGATCGCCAACTCGTCGCGCTACCGCTTTTACCAGGTCGATATCTGCAACGCTGGAGCCCTGGACAAGGTCTTCGCCGCATTCCGCCCTACTGCGGTGATGCACCTCGCCGCTGAGTCCCATGTGGACCGCTCCATCGACGGCCCGGCCGAGTTCATCCAGACCAACATGGTCGGCACCTACACGTTGCTCGAGGCCGCGCGGCGGTACTGGAATGGCCTCGCCGACGACGCGAGAGCCGCCTTCCGTTTCCACCATATCTCCACCGACGAGGTATATGGCGACCTGGAAGGTACGGACGATCTGTTCACCGAGAACACGCCCTACGCGCCAAGCTCGCCCTACTCCGCCTCCAAGGCCAGCTCCGATCACTTGGTCCGCGCCTGGCAGCGCACCTACGGCCTGCCGACGCTGGTGACCAACTGTTCGAACAACTACGGGCCTTACCACTTCCCCGAGAAGCTCATCCCGCACATGATCCTCAACGCCCTGGCGGGCAAGCCGCTGCCGGTGTATGGCGATGGATCGCAGATTCGGGATTGGCTTTATGTGGAGGACCACGCACGGGCGCTGGTCGAGGTGGTAACGCGGGGGAAGGTCGGGGAGACGTACAACATTGGCGGGCACAACGAGAAGCGGAATCTGGAGGTGGTGGAGACGATTTGCGACCTCTTGGATGAGACGGTGCCGCAGACCGACGGTGATCGCGGCTTGCGCCGCTCCTACCGGGAGCTGATTACGTTTGTGAAGGATCGGCCGGGGCATGATCGGCGGTATGCGATCGACGCATCGAAGATCGAGCGCGAGCTCGGGTGGGAGCCGCAAGAGACCTTCGAGAGCGGCATTCGCAAGACCGTTCGGTGGTATCTGGACAATCGTCAGTGGTGGGAGCGCGTCCTCGACGGCAGCTACCAGTTGGCCCGTCTGGGAGAGAAGGCATGAAAGGCATCATCCTCGCCGGCGGTTCCGGCACCCGGCTGCATCCGATCACCCGCGGCGTCTCCAAGCAGCTGCTGCCGATCTACGACAAGCCGATGATCTACTACCCGCTGTCGGTACTGATGCTGGCCGGCATCCGCGAGATCCTGGTGATCTCGACGCCCGATGACCTGCCCAACTTCCGCAAGCTGCTGGGCGACGGGTCGGAATTCGGCATCGCGCTGAGCTACACAGAGCAGCCCTCGCCGGATGGCCTGGCGCAGGCCTTCTTGATCGGCGAGGACTTTATCGGGGACAGCAGCGTGTGCCTGATCCTAGGCGACAACATCTTCTACGGCTACGGCTTCAGCGCCATGCTGCGCGAGGCCGCGTCTCGGGAGCATGGGGCGACCGTGTTCGGCTACCACGTCTCCGACCCCGAGCGTTTCGGTGTGGTGGCATTCGACGCGGCCGGCAAGGCGGTGTCGATCGAGGAGAAGCCCAAGGCGCCGAAGTCGAGCTATGCGGTGACTGGGCTGTACTTCTACGACAACTCGGTGGTCGAGATCGCCAAGCAGGTGAAGCCCTCGCCTCGGGGCGAGTTGGAGATTACCGACGTGAACAACGCCTACCTGCAGCGCGGCGACCTGCATGTAAGCCTGCTTGGGCGCGGCTTTGCGTGGCTCGACACCGGCAGGCACGATTCGCTGATGGAGGCGAGCCACTTCGTGCAGACCATCGAGGCCCGCCAGGGGCTTAAGGTGGCCTGCCTGGAGGAGATCGCCTACCACCAGGGCTGGCTGAGCCGCCAGCAGTTGTCGCAACAGGCGGATGTGCTGAGCAAGACGGGCTATGGGCAGTACTTGCAGCGACTGGTGACGCAGGAGGCGGCGAAATGAAGGTCATCGAGACAGCCCTGCCCGGAGTGTTGATCATCGAGCCGAAGGTGTTCGGCGACCATCGCGGCTTCTTCATGGAAACCTTCCAGGTGGATCGCTACCGCGAGGCGGGGATAACCTTGCCTTTCGTGCAGGACAATCACTCGCGCTCGCAGCGCGGTGTGCTGCGCGGGCTACATTTCCAGAAGACCCGCCCGCAGGGCAAGTTGGTGAGCGTGAGCCGGGGGGCGGTGTATGACGTGGCAGTGGACATCGACCCGGCTTCGGGCACCTACGGCAGGTTTGTCGGGGTGGAACTGAACGATGAGAACCACCGGCAACTGTGGATCCCGCCTGGCTACGCGCATGGGTTCTGCGTGGTGAGTGGTGTGGCGGATTTTCAGTACAAATGCACCGACTTCTATTTTCCGGAAGATGAGGGTGGGCTGATCTGGAACGACCCGGAGGTAGGGATTCCGTGGCCAATCGATGAGCCGCAGTTGTCGGCGAAGGACTTGAAGAATCCGAGGTTAAGGGAGCTAGCAGCGTGATGCAAAAGGCTGTGAACGATCCGAAAAGCTTCCTGTCATAGCCGTATCTCCAGACTCCTTGTCCTGCAACGATGCGCGGCCAACTCGACCCCCAGTCCTCGATGTTCCACTACTTC
>NZ_JARQZE010000011.1:0-117856 GCF_029588855.1 Thauera mechernichensis
CGCGGCGCGCACCGCCGAAGGCGACGTCGAAGCCGTACTGGTCGAGCGCCTGCTTGAGGCCCTCGGTCTTCATGATGTCGGTGTGGATCGCCGAGCCGTGGGTGAAGGGGTTGATGTCCTTCTCCACGCCCTCGGGGTTGATGTGCACCAGCAGGTCCATGCCTGTCTGCTGGGCCATGCGGTCGCGGAAGCGATACATCTCCTGGAATTTCCAGCGCGTATCGACGTGCAGCAGCGGAAACGGCGGCACGGCCGGGTAGAAGGCCTTCATCGCCAGGTGCAGCATCACCGCGCTGTCCTTGCCGACCGAATACAGCATGACCGGCTTGTCGGCTTCGGCGACGACCTCGCGCAGGATGTGGATGCTTTCGGCTTCGAGCCGTTGCAGGTGGGTCAGGCTGCTCGCTGCGGGACTGTGCATGGGCATCGGTCGCTCTGTTCGGTTCTGGACGTTGAGCGCGCACTTCACCCTCAGCCATTCATGCCTGCTCCGGGGCAGGCACGGAGGAAACTGCAACAGGGCCATGTTCCAGCGTGCGCGAAGACGATGCAATATATCGCCGAAGGCTAGACTATGCCACTCGACATCACCCATGCCCCTTGCCTGGAGTCCGCCCGTGACCTTGCCACCGCTCGCCCCGCTACTCGAACGCCTTGTGCCGATCATCCGTGCTGCCGGCGATGTCGTGATGAAGGTCTACGCGACCGATTTCGCCGTACGTGGCAAGGACGACGCCTCTCCGGTGACCGAAGCCGACGAGCGCGCCGAGGCGCTGATCCTGCCTGCCCTTCAGGACCTGCTGCCCGGCGTGCCGGTGGTGGCGGAGGAGGCTGTCGCTGCAGGACGAGTACCCGAATTCGGCCGCCACTTCTGGCTGGTGGACCCGCTCGATGGCACCAAGGAATTCATCGGCCGCAACGGCGAGTTCACCGTCAACGTCGCACTCATCGAGGACGGCAACCCGGTGCTGGGAGCCGTGCTCGCGCCCGCACTCGACCGCCTTTTCCTCGGCGCCCACGGCGTGGGCGCATTCATTGAGGAAGGCGGCGCACGCAGTCCGATCCGCTGCCGGCATAGCCCTGCGGCGGGGCTCACGGTCGTTGCCAGCCGCTCGCACGGCGATGCTGCGGCGCTCGACGCCTTCCTTGCCGGTCGTCCGGTTGCTGCGCTGAAAAGCGCGGGTTCTTCGCTCAAGCTCTGCCTCATCGCCAACGGCGAAGCCGACCTCTATCCGCGCCTGGGCCGTACCATGGAATGGGACATCGCCGCCGGACACGCCGTGCTGGCAGCTGCCGGCGGCAAGGTACGCACGCTCGCCGGCGACGCGCTGCGCTACGGCAAGCCTGGCCTGGACAACCCGCACTTCGTCGCCAGCGGCCTGGACTGAGCGGCCACCGCGACCCACGCATGACAGCTCACCTCGTCCTCGGCTCGATCGGTCTCCTGCTGGCGCTGCTGATTCACGGCCGGATCAGCCCGGCGATCCTGTTCGCGAGTTGGGCCGGCATCTACCACCTGCTCGGTCTGGCCAGCCAGCAGGCCCTGCTGTCGAGCTTCTCTAACCCGGCGCTGGCCACCCTGATCCTGCTGCTGCTGGTATCGCTGGCACTGGAGCGCTCTCCCTTCCTCGACCTGCTCTCCCAGCTCCTGCTCAAGGGGCGCACCCGCCTGGCGACCCTCAAGCTGGCCACTTTCAGCAGCCTTGCCTCGGCCTTCATGAACAACACGGCGGTGGTCGGCGCCTTGCTCGGCACCATCACCCAGCAGCGCCGGCACCCGGCCTCGAAGCTGCTGATTCCACTCTCCTACGCATCGATCCTTGGCGGCATCACCACCCTGGTGGGCACCTCGACCAACCTGGTGGTTAACTCCTTCGTCGTCGAAGCTGGCCTGCCGGCCTTGCACATGTTCCAGTTCACGCTGGTCGGCCTGCCGGTGGCGCTTGCCTGCATTGCGGTGCTCACGCTCAGCGCCCGCCTGCTGCCTGCGAACGCCTCGACCGGCAACGATGTACGCTCGGCCTACTTCCTCGAGGCCCGCGTCATGCCCGGCTCGCCGATGATCGGCCGCAGCATCGAGCACAACCGACTGCGCAACCTCGAGGGACTGTTCCTGCTCGAGATCGAGCGTGAGGGTCGGCTGATCTCGCCCGTCGGGCCAGCCGAACTGCTGCACGCCGGCGATGTACTGGTATTCACGGGCGAGGTGGACAAGGTGCAGGCCCTGCAGCGCTTCTCCGGCCTGGCGGTGTTCGGTGCCGGCGCCGACGCGCTGCTCAAGTCCAACCTGGTGGAGGTCGTGCTGTCGAGCGAGTCGGACCTGGCCAACCGCACGCTGCGCGACGTCGATTTCCGCACCATGTTCGACGCCGGCGTGGTAGGCATTCGCCGCGGCGACAAGCGCCTCACCGGCCAGCTCGGCCGCATTCCGCTGCGCGTGGGCGACAGCCTGCTGCTGGCGGCGGGGCCGGACTTCTTCCAGCATCGCAACCTCGACCGCAACTTCCACGTACTCAACGGCTCGGGCGTACGCCCGAAGATGAGCCCTGCGCAGAGCACGGCCGCGCTGACGGGCTTCGCGCTCGCAATCGTGCTATCGGCGGCGGGCGTGCTGCCGCTGTTCTCGGGGCTGTTGCTGCTGCTCGCCGGCCTGCTCGCCAGCGGCCTGCTGACCCTGGGCGAAATGCGCCGGCGATTTCCTTTCGAGCTGCTGGTGGTGATCGGCTCGGCGCTGACGATCGCCGGAGTCGTCGAACGCTCGGGCGCCGCTGCACTGATGGCGGGCTGGATGCGCGCCCTGTTCGATGGCTACGGCGTGTATGCAGCACTGGTCGGTGTATATCTGATCACCATGGTGCTCACCGAGCTTGTCACCAACAATGCGGCGGCAGCCCTCGCGTTTCCGATCGCGCTGGGTACGGCGCGTGCGTTCGGCGTCGATCCGACGCCATTCATCATGGTGGTGGCCTATGGCGCCAGCGCCGGTTTTCTGATCCCTTTCGGCTACCAGACTCACCTGATGGTGTATTCGGCCGGCCGCTACCGCATGCGCGACTTCCTGCGCGCAGGCTTGCCGGTGAGCCTGACCTATGCTGCGGTTGTGCTTGCCCTGGTGCCGGTGTTCTTCCCGTTCAGGCCGTCGTAGCCGGCACGCCGAACGATCGCCTCAGCCCTGCTGACGGGCGGTGAGGCGTTCCACGAAGTCGACCACGGTGGCCACCGACGCAAACGAATTGCCATCGACCTCGTCGTCGGGGACCTCGATACCGAAGCGGGCTTCGATCTCATGGATCACGGCGATCACGGCCATCGAGTCAAGCTCGGGCAGATCGCCAAGCAAGGGCGTGTCGGCGCTGAAGCCCAGGGCGCGACCATCGAGGCTGAGCACCTCGTCCAGCAGCGCCAGCACTTCCTTCAGAATCTGTTCTGACATCTTCTCTCCCTTGCGGACCACGCGCGCACACGGCAAGCCAGCGCGAAAACGCGCGCATTATACTTCCGCATCCGGTGCGAATTGCGCACTGCGACAATTCAGACTCATTCAAAAAGAGCAGCAATGCACGCCAGGCACCTCCTTCATCATCTCGTTTCCGCCCCAGCCGTACACGCCCCGGAGCGCATTGCACTCGTCAGCGGCTCGCAGCACATCAGCTATGGCGCACTGCAGACGAGCATCGACGGCTTTGCAGGCGGCTTGGCAGGGCTGGGCCTGGCGCGCGCCGAACGGGTCGCGATCTACCTCGACAAGCGCCCGGAGTTCGTCGCCGCCGCCTTTGGCTGCAGCGCCGCCGGCGGAGTGTTCGTGCCGGTCAACCCCATCCTCAAGGCCGATCAGGTCGGGCACATCCTGCACGACTGCACCGTCCGCGTCCTGGTCACCACGCCAGAACGCTTCGGCGCCCTGCGCGCCACGCTGGCAGCTTGCCACGACCTGCGTCATGTCGTGCTGGTCGGTCGCCCCGCAGAGCGTCCGCAGCTCGACGGCCTGTCGCTACACCTTTGGGACGAGCTCGTGGCCGCCCCGTCCATGGCCGGGCACCGCGTCATCGACACCGACATGGCGGCCATCCTGTACACCTCGGGCAGCACCGGGCGACCAAAGGGCGTGGTGCTCGCGCATCGCAACATGATGGCGGGCGCGCGCAGCGTTGCCTCTTACCTCGGCAACCACGCCGACGACACCCTGCTCGCCGCGCTGCCGCTGTCCTTCGACGCCGGCCTGTCGCAGCTCACCACTGCCTTCCATGCCGGTGCCCGCGTGGTGCTGCTCAACTACCTCATGCCGCGCGATGTGCTCAAGGCGGTCGAGCGCGAGCGCGTGACCGGACTCACCGCAGTACCACCGCTGTGGATACAACTGGCACAGCTTGAATGGCCCGCCGGTGTCAGCGAGCACCTGCGCTACTTCGCCAACACAGGCGGGCGCATGCCACTCGACACCCTCACCCGCCTGCGCGCGCAGCTACCTGCAAGCAGTCCCTTCCTGATGTACGGGCTCACCGAGGCATTCCGCGCGACCTACCTGCCACCCGAGGAGATCGACCGCCGCCCCGACTCCATCGGCAAGGCCATCCCCGATACCGAGGTGCTGGTGTTGCGCGAGGACGGCAGCGAATGCGCCCCCAACGAGCCTGGCGAACTGGTGCAACGCGGCGCGCTGGTAGCGATGGGGTACTGGAACGACCCCGAGCGCACCGCCGAACGTTTCCGCCCCCTGCCGCCGCGCGCGCCCGGACGCGAGCCCGGCCTGGTGCTACCGGAGATTGCCGTGTTCTCGGGCGATACGGTACGCCGCGACGAGGACGGATTCCTCTACTTCATCGGCCGCCGCGACGAGATGATCAAGACCTCGGGCTACCGCGTGAGCCCCACCGAGATCGAGGAGATCCTCTACGCCACCGGCATGGTCGGCGAGTGCGTCGCCTTCGGCCAGCCGCACCCCACGCTGGGCCAGGGCATCGCCGTGATCGCAACCCCCCTGCCCGGTACCACCCTCGATACCGCGGCACTGCTAGCCGAGTGCCGCGCACGCATGCCCGCCTACATGGTGCCGACACGCATCGAGCTGCGCTCCGGTCCGCTGCCGCGCAACCCGAATGGCAAGCTCGACCGCAAGGCGCTCAGCGCTGACTGAGCTGCCACCCTCCTGCCAACCGCATCGCCACTGACACCGCCATGCCCGCCTCCACTCCTGCCGCCAAAGCCTCGCCCGTACACGCCGCCATGGACCAGTTCGCGGTGCGCGACGGCGAACTCCTGGTCGGCGGCATCCCGCTACGCAGGCTCGCCGCCCGCGTAGGCAGCACCCCTTTTTACGCCTACGATCGCACGCTGCTGAGCGCGCGCGTGGCACAACTGCGCAGCGCCCTGCCCACGGGGATCGAGCTGCATTACGCGATGAAGGCCAACCCGATGCCGGCGCTGGTCGGCCACATGGCGCCCCTCGTCGACGGCATCGACGTCGCCTCGGCGGGCGAGCTGAAGATAGCGCTCGACGCCGGCACCGACCCCGGGTGCATCAGTTTTGCCGGGCCGGGCAAGCGCGACGCCGAACTGCGCCAGGCGGTCGCTGCCGGCATCCTGATCAATGTCGAGTCCTTCCGCGAGCTCGCGGTGCTGGCCGAAGCCTCGCAGGCGCTTGGGGTGCCGGCACGCGTCGCCGTACGCGTCAATCCGGACTTCGAGCTCAAGTCATCGGGGATGAAGATGGGCGGCGGCCCCAAGCCCTTCGGCGTCGATGCCGAGCAGGTACCGGCACTGCTGCAGGCGATAGGCAGGGCGGAGCTCGCCTTCGAGGGCTTTCATCTCTTCGCCGGTTCGCAGAACCTGAAGGCGGAGGCCATCGTCGAGGCCCAGCAGAAGAGCTTCGCGCTCGCCCTTCGCCTGGCCGAGCACGCACCGGGGCCGGTGCGCACGCTCAATCTCGGCGGCGGCCTCGGCATCCCCTACTTTCCTGGCGAGCAGCGCCTGGATCTCGCCCCCATCGGGGCAGCGCTGGGCGACATCGTGGCCGAGGCAGCGACCGCGCTGCCCGGGGCAGCCATCGTGCTGGAACTCGGCCGCTACCTCGTCGGCGAGGCAGGGATCTACGTGTGCCGCATCACCGACATCAAGGTCTCGCGCGGCCACACCTACCTGGTCACCGACGGCGGGCTGCATCACCACCTTTCGGCCAGCGGCAACTTCGGCCAGGTGCTGCGCAAGAACTACCCCGTGACGATAGGCACCCGCATGGGCGAGCCTGCGGCCGAGGCCGTGTCAGTGGTCGGCCCGCTCTGTACGCCGCTCGACCTCATCGCCGAGCGCATGGCTCTGCCGCAGGCCGCGGAAGGCGACCTGGTGGTGGTGTTCCAGTCCGGTGCCTACGGTGCATCAGCCAGCCCACAGGCCTTCCTCGGCCACCCAGGCGTAGCCGAGGTTCTGGTATAGCGGCGCCGGCGTGGGTCAGAAACCGCAGGACTGCTGGCCGGGCCGCACCGTGGCGTCGTGCACCTCGTCGCCATTGCAGAAGCTGTAAAGCCCGCCACCGTTGCTGACGACGCGGTAGGTGTAGGTGCCACCGGAGCCGTAGTTGTAGACCATGCGCGCGTTGGCGCCCGTGCCAGTCACGCTCCAGGAACCGACCTGCTTGGTCGGGTCGACCGCGTCGGTGGGCCCCTTCTTCCAGTCGATGAGCGCACCGCCCGCCTGGTGGAACTCCTGCCAGCGATTGCTGCCTCGTACCGCGCAGACGGTGTTGCCGGGGAAGGTGCCGTTCAATTCCGTATGATTCATCGTGCTGTTGGCCGGGCATGCCGCGAGCGCCTGGCCCGAGCCCACTACACCAAGGACCGCGAACGCGGCCGCCGCACATTTGAATGCCTTCATGTCTGCTCCCTCGTGAGTTCGGATCGCGCCGGGTCTGGCGTCAATTTTCAAGATAGCAGTTTGCAGCGCGGCGTACGACAATTGAACCTCAACGCCGCAGGAAAAAGATCACACGATGCACGATCCGCGCTCCGCCGCCCCCGCCAGGGCCTGGCAGCACGCCCGAATCGCCCTGCTGTGGGCGGTTTTCGTCGCCTACGGCAGCCTGGTGCCGCTGGAGTACCGCCCACGCGAGGACGCCTGGCAGGCATTCATGAACACCCCCTGGCTGGACCTGGGAGTAGGCTCGCGTGCAGACTGGGTGGCCAACATCCTGCTGTACATCGTGCTCGCCTACTTCGCCACCGGCGCAGTGTGGGCGAGCCGGATGGGACGTGCGGCCCGCGTGCTCGTGCTCATGGTGGTCGTCACGGCAATCCTGGCGATGGCCGTGGGCATCGAGTACCTGCAGTTGTTCTTTCCGCCGCGAACGGTCTCGCGCAACGACCTGCTCGCGGAGGGCCTGGGCACCGGGCTGGGGCTGGCGCTTTGGTTCGTCGCCGGGCAGCGCATCGCCGGGCTGTGGCAGCGCTTCGTCCATGGCGGAGCGCACAGTCTGCTCGCCGTGCTGGCACTGTACGCCCTCGGCTACCTCGGCTTGAGCTTCTTTCCCTACGACTTCCTCGTCAGCAGCCAAGAGGTTGCGGCCAAGCTCGCCCGCCCCGACAGCCTCAGCCTTGGCCCAGGGCTGTCCTGCGGTGCAGCCTTCACCTGCGGGGTGAAGTTGCTGGTGGAGGCCGTGCTGATGGTCCCCGTCGGGCTGCTGCTGGCGCTCGGCCTGAAGGCGCGCTCGCCCGGCCGGCGCAGTCCCGGCCTTGTCACCGGAGTCGTGGCGGGCGCCGCCGTCGGGCTGCTCATCGAGGCAGTGCAGATCGTGCTCGCCTCGGGCACCACCCAGGGCATCTCCATCCTCACCCGCGCGCTCGGCATGGCTTGGGGGGTGGCACTCGCGCGCAGCCATCCGCTGCAGTGGCTGCACTACTCGCCCGCCCGGCTGTTACGCTGGAGCCTGCTCCTGAGCCCCGTCTACCTTGCCTTGGTGCTGGCACTCCACGAAGTGCTGCCGCTGGCGCTCCAGCCTGCCTGGGCAGCCACGGAGAAGCTCGAGACGCTGCGCTTCCTGCCTTTCTATTACCACTACTACACCACCGAGACGGCCGCGGTGCGCAGCCTGCTCTTCGTCCTGGGGAGCTACGCGCCAATCGGCCTGGTCGCCGCACTCGCCTTCCCCCGCCTGCAACCGGGGGCAATGATCCTCGCCGTGCTCGTGGCGCTCGCGCTGTGTTTCGGCGTCGAGGTATTGAAGCTCTTCACCGTGGGCAAGAAGCCCGATCCGACCAATCTGCTGATCGCCGCGAGCAGCGCCTGGTTCATGCACTGGGTCGCCAGCCGCATCCTCGCGCTGATGCAGGCCCACGCGACCACGTCCCACGCCACCGCACACGCTGAGGGCCTTGGTTACCCCGCACGCACCGCAAGCGCGGACTGGCGCAAGGCCCTACTGGTCGGTGTGCTGCCGGCAGCCCTGATCATTGCCGGTGTGGCGCTGACCGTACCCGATGCGCCGCCTGCCGCCGGCGCGAACACGCCCAGCGTCACGTACCCGCCACCGTCGGCGCTACCAAGGCCGCAGTTGCCCGGCTTTCGCATGGCGCACCCCCGCCTGCCACATCCGTCTCCCGCCGACATCGCCACCCTGCGCGCTAGGAACCCGCGCTTTCTGGAGCAGTTGTCCTCTGCCGCACGCAACAATCCCAATGCCATCAACGCCATCATGCAGGCGGGCTTCATCCAGCCGGGGGTGTTCAACCTCGCACCCCTGCACGCGAGACTGATGGAAACGCGCTTCGTCGACCGCGGACACGGCCAGGTCATGCCACTGGCAATCGCCTACGACTGGCTGCACGACCAATGGACGGCAGCCGAGCGCGACGCCCTGCGCGACAAGCTCGCCGAAGGCTGCGACTATCTCATCGACGTCATCCGCCGCGACCAGCTGTCGCCCTACAACGCCTTCCTCTACAACGCACCGCTGCAGGCGTTGATGGCATGCAGCATTGCGCTCTACGGCGACCACCCGCGTGGTGAAGCGCACATGAGCTTCACTCACGAACTCTGGAAGAACCGCGTGCTGCCGGTGTGGCGCCAGGTTTTCGGCAACAGCGGCGGCTGGCACGAGGGCGGCGAATACGTCGCGGTAGGCATCGGCCAGGCCATCCACACCCTGCCCGCGCTATGGCGCGCAGCAACGGGCGAGGACCTCTTCGCCAGCGAGCCAGGCATCCGCGGCTTCCTCGACTTTCTTGTCTACCGCACCCGCCCCGACGGCACCCACATGCGCTGGGGCGACGGCGCCTGGTTCAATCGCCACCCCAGCGATGCGGCAGCTCTGGCGCTGGAGTTCCGCCACGCCGCAGCCTATTCGCTGGTCCCGCCAAAGGGCGGCCCGGTGCCAACGGGCTGGCCCTGGGGTCCGCTGTCGGACGATGGCCTCTTCGACCCGCAAGCCGTCGCGCGCCTGCCACTGGCCAAGCTCTTCGACGGCATCGGCATGCTCATCGCCCGCAGCGACTGGAGCGAGCACGCAACCTGGGTGAGCTTCAAGGCGGGTGACAACTTCTGGTCGCACAGCCATCTCGACCAGGGCGCCTTCACAATCTACAGCGGCGGCCCACTTGCCATCGACAGCGGCTGGTACGGCCCGGCCTACGGGTCGGAACACCACATGAACTACGCCTACCAGAGCATCGCCCACAACCTCGTCACCGTCACCGACCCTGCCGACAACCAGCCGGGCCCTGGTTTCGACCACGCCAACCCGCGCCACTACGCCAACGACGGCGGTCAACGCCGCATCGGGTCGGGCTGGGGCGTCGACGGCGCACCGCTCGACACCAAGCAATGGGCACAGCGGCGCGAGACCTACCACACCGGCCGCATCGTCGCGCACGTGGCCGAGGACGACCTGGCAGTCGCCGTTGCCGACATCACACCGGCCTACACCAACAGTCAGTCGGGCCGAGGCAGCTTTGCCGACCGCACCCGGCGCGTGGAGCGCATATGGCGGGTATTCGGCTACGACCGCATCAACAACGCAGTGGTCGTATTCGACGATGTCGTCGCAACCCGGGCCGAGTTCCGCAAGCGCTGGCTGCTGCACTCGATCGAGCCTCCCATTCTCGGCCCCGACCGCTTCGACCTCTTCATCCCGGCCAATCAGAACCCAGGACGCAGTGGCGGTCGCCTGCACGGCTACGTGCTGCTGCCACGCGAGCCGATGCTCAACAGCATCGGCGGACCCGGCTTCGAGTTCTTCGTGGACGGCCGCAACTACGATCAGGACGGCAGCGCACAAGCGGCCATCGCCCAACTCGGCCACGGCCGCGCCGAGCCTGGGGCCTGGCGGATCGAGCTGATGCCACTGCGCGACGCTCGCGAGGACCAGTTCCTGGTCGTCATGTTCCCAACCGCAGCGGGCGCCAGCCCCGCCGCCAGCGTTCGCCGTATCGAAGCCGATGGCCGCATCGGCGCCGAAATCGCAGGCCCCGAGCGCACCACGCGCTGGTGGTTCACGCCTGGCCAGCTCGGCGCCACCGTCGAGGTCGTCGGCGGTAGCACGCACCACCTCAACGAGTAGCACGTGTGCCGCATTGGGACAGACGTGCGGCGGTTTGCTGCAAGCGCGGCGCCAGCCGCGAGCTTCTCGTCGTCCCGCCCCAGCCCCATCGCCTTCAACCCCTCGCGGCTCGCGCCGCTCCCACTGGGGAGCGAGCCGCGTTGGGCTTGCTGTAGGAGCGGCGCCAGCCGCGAGCTTCTCGTCGCCCCACCCCAGCCCCATCGCCTTCGACCCCTCGCGGCTCGCGCCGCTCCCACTGGGGGAGCGAGCCGCGTTGGGCTTGCTGTAGGAGCGGCGCCAGCCGCGAGCTTCTCGTCGCCCCACCCCAGCCCCATCGCCTTCAACCACTCGCGGCTGGCGCTGCTCGTACGGGGGCTCTCGACAGCCGGCCCCGGGGAAACTGGAAGTACAATAGCGGCTCGATGCGTCCAATGAAGCACCTGCCGAATGACCGCCATGCCCGATCCTGACGCCATCCGCCACGCACTGCGGCGGGTGATCGACCCCGAAGTCGGAATGAACATTGTCGATCTGGGGCTCATCTACCGCATCGAGTGCGGACCGGGAACGGTCCACATCGACATGACCATGACCTCGCCGGCATGTCCGTTGGCCGACGTGATCCTGGACGAGATCGACGCGGTTCTCGATCCGCTGCTGCCGCCCGAGATCGATATTCGCGTCGATGTGGTGTGGGAGCCGCCGTGGAGCCCAGACATGATGGCCTCCGACGCCCGCGACCACTTCGGCTGGAACAGATGACCGCACTGCCGGCGCCGGCGCGCATCCCGCTGCTCATCCTCGGTCTCGCGGCGCTGCTCACGGGCGTGCTCGCCGGACTCGCCCGACTGGGCGTGGACGTTCCCAGTATCGCTGCCACCCAGGCCGGCACGCATGCGGCCTTGATGATCTGCGCGTTCTTCGGCACCGTCATCAGCCTGGAGCGCGCAGTCGCGCTCGACGGGCTGTCGGCCTATCTCGGCCCAGCCGCCGCGGGTACAGGCGGCGTGCTGCTCATCGCCGGCGCCCCGCTATGGGTGCCGCAGTCGCTCTTCGTTGGTGCGGCGCTGGTGCTGCTGCTCGGTAGTTTTCAGGTCATGCAGCGTCAGTTTGCGCTCTTCACCGTCATGCTTGCGCTGGGTGCGGTGTGCTGGCTGCTGGGCAATCTGGTGTGGTTCGTCAACGGCGACCTGCAAGGGGCGGTGCCATTCTGGCTGGCCTTCCTGGTCGTTACCATCGCAGGCGAACGCCTGGAGCTCACGCGTTTCCTGCCCGTGCGCCGCGCCGCCGCACCGAGCTTCATCGCCCTTTCGTGCCTGGTCCTCGGCGGCATGCTGTTCACGCCCGTCGAACCGGAGCACGGGCGCATCGCCTTTGCCGCCGGCCTGCTCGCACTGGCGGCATGGCTGCTGCGCTACGACATCGCCCGCCACAACGCGAGTCAGCAAGGCCTCACGCGCTTCATCGCGATCTGCCTGCTGTCGGGCTATGTGTGGCTTGCCACCGGGGCGATTGCCGGGCTGGCTGGCGGCTTCACCCCTGGGCATGCGCTCTACGACGCCGCCATGCATGCCGTAGCGCTGGGCTTCGTGTTTGCCATGGTGTTCGGCCACGCACCAATCATCTTCCCCGCGGTGGTGAAGGTGAAGATTCCCTACCACGCGGCCTTCTACCTGCCGCTGACGCTGCTGCACATCTCGCTCGTCCTGCGCGTGTTCGGCGACGTGGTCGACAGCCTCGCACTGCGCCAGTCGGGCGCAATTGCCAATGCGGCGACGCTGGCGGTGTTCATTGCCACGATGCTGTTAAGCGTGGCGCGCGGAGCATGGCAACCCGCCAGGAGCAAACGCAGCAGGGCACGCCTCACGCCAGGCGGCTGAGCCTGCCGGCAACGCCAGGGGCGTGAAATCGTTCCACGCCTGCACCACACCATTCGTCTAACCTCGCGGGACATCTGCATGGGCCGGCGTGGTCTTCCACGCTCGACGCCCGGCTCCGAACCATGCGCGACGCAGCATTCGTCCCGCCCGACGACAAGACACGGTGATGCCGGCTCGACAAGAGAAAATCAAGATCTGCTTCGTGACCGGCAGTGCGGGCGACTGGGGCGGCGCCAGCCGCGTGCTGTACACGAATCTTCGCCACATCGACCGCAGCCGCATCGAACCGATCCTGCTGCTGCCGCGTGACGGCCCCATCGTCGCCGAACTGAACCGCCTCGGCCTGCGCCATCACATCTGGGGCAGTCCGACTGAGCCTGGTCAGCGGCTCGGCTTCGCACGCAACCTGGTACGCGCGATCAGGCTTTTCCGGCGCGAGAAGGTGCGGCTGGTTCACTTCAATAATCGCCCGTGGCGATCGGCCGAAGCCCTCGCCGCACGTTTGCTTGGCATCCCGATCCTGCTCCATTTCCATGTGGTGAATGAAGCCATCAGCCCGGTGGTGCGCTGGGCAAGAGGCGTAGTCGTGGTGTCCAGGTTCGTGGGCCAGGCCTCGGTGCCTGCGGCTCTGCCCAAGCATGTCGTACACAACCCCGTCGACCTGCAGCGCTTCCGACTTGGCCGCTCGATACGCGAAGCACAAGGCATCGAAGCAGGTCGAGTCGTGGTGAGCTTTGTCGGGCAGATCCGCGACATCAAGGGCGTGCAGGACTTCATCGCCATGGCACGCCTGATCAAGGCCCCCGATCTCGTCTTCCTGATTGCCGGCGAGTGCCGGGACCCCAAGGTCTTCCCTGGCGCCTACAGCGAGCACGACGTGCAGGGGATGGCCGGGGGCGATCCGCGCATCCGCTACCTCGGCTACATCACGCGGGTCGAAGACGTCTACACGAGTTCCGACATCGTCGTCGTCCCGTCACGCTGGCAGGAGCCCCTGGGGCTGATCGCGATCGAGGCAGGCGCCTGCCGCAAGCCGGTGATCGCGACCCGCGTCGGCGGCCTGCCGGAGATCATCGATGACGGCCGCACGGGCTGTCTGGTGGCCCCGGAATCCCCGCACGAACTGGCCGAGGCCGTCGAGCGCCTCGTTGCCGACCCCGACGCCAGGCATGCGATGGGAGAGGCCGCGTACCTGCGCATCACGCAGCACTTTGCCGAGCAACCCGTCGCTGCATTCGAGGAGGTGCTCGTACGCCATGCGGCAGGCACACTGTCATGACGGCGGAAAGGTCGTCCTCTACCGCGCAGACGCTCGACATCAGCAACCGTGATGCCATAATTCACGGCTGCGTCATGACGATGCGGGCACAATGCGCTCCGCAACATCGGAGCCCTGCATGAATGGCATTACCTCCGTAGAGCAGCTCGTGCAGCCCCATCCGGTCGCGTGCAGGCGCTTCAAGCGGCGCTTGCCTGCATGCGACCGTCACTTTATTGATCCGCAGCGATTCGCAGCTTTTGCCGGCCGCGCAGGCAAGACCGGTTGCGGACGACACCGGAAGCGAGTTCTCACCGAAGAGCGCAGTCGATGATCTCAACCCCAGCGGCACATCTGCATGCCGAAGGCGCCTGCGGGCATATGCGCGCTCGCACTGTCATTGGCGCTGAACAACCACGATACCGAAACTGCATGCTCCTCCCGAACCATTCACCTCGCAACATCCTTCTGGCCTCATGAGCGCCGCAAACTCGATCCGGGCCGGGATCAAGTGGCTGATCACTGGCAGCTTGGGTACGCAGATCCTGCAGTTCGCATTCGGGATCGCGCTTGCACGCCTGCTCGTCCCAGAGGACTTCGGCTTCATCGTCACGATCCAGATCTTTACCGGCTTCGTGGGACTCCTCAGTGGCGGGGGGATGGGACAGGCACTGGTCCAGTCGAAGGATGCGAGCGCGCGGGATTTCGATGTCGTATTCACGGCGCAGTTGGCGGTTGGCGCCCTCATCTTCATTGCGTTCTATTTCGCCGCCCCCTGGTTTGCCACCACCTTCGGCAACCCGTTGTACACGGACCTGGTGCGTGTCTCGGCAATCAGCTTCCTGTTGCGCCCCTTCGTCAATACGCGCGCGAGCGCACTGCATCGTGAGATGCGCTTCAAGGAGCGCTCCCTGATCGGCCTTGTGGTGGGCGTCCTCACGGGACTGGCGAGCATCTGGCTTGCCATTGTGGGTGCAGGTCCGTGGAGCCTGATCCTGTCGGGGATTCTGGGTAGCCTCATCACGCTTGTACTGCTTGACCGCGTCAGCGATCGTCGTCCGCAATTGAGCGTCGACATGGCAGTGGCAAGACGGCTGGGGGCTTATGGCATCAAGGTCTCCCTCAATGACCTTGCCTCGTACTTCACCAAGCAGGCGAGCAACGCCATTATCAGTCGCGTCTCAGGCCCTTCCGCGGTTGGCCTCTTCAACAAGGGCGAAAGCCTGGCCTGGCTGCCATTCTCGACCGTCAGCGGAGCGGTATACGAAGCCGTGTTTCGCGCGATGGCAAAGGCTCAGGACCGTCCGGACGAGGTCAGGTACCTCTTTTACCGCATGATCATGCTGATGGTCGTCTACACCCTGCCGATCTATATCGGCCTGGCCTGGATGGCCGAGCCCTTCATGCACTTCGTCTACGGCGAAAAATGGCTACCTTCGGCCGACCCCTTGCGCATCGTCTCCCTCGCCGGCCTGCTGATCTGTATTGGCCACCCCTGCGGCGCAGTCCTTGCCGCCATGAACCGCCTGGGCAGGGAAGTATGGATCCACGCGAGCCAGGGGCTGCTCGTGGCCGCGGCATGCTACTACGGGCTCCAGGCATGGGGTCTCGTCGGTGCAGCCTGGGGCATTTTTGCTGGGATCGCTTACTCGACCCCGGTCATGTACTACCTGGCCACGCGATGCTTCCAGAGCTCCTTCGCCCACCTTGTCAATGCGCTCGCACCGGGTCTGAAGCTCAATCTGCTGTTCCTCGGCATGCTCGCAGTGGGCCATGCCATCCTGCCTACCGGTTGGCGTGACACCCAGCCGGCCCTCTACATGCTGATTGTCGGAGGCTCCGCCGGGCTGGCCTACGCAGCGGCGTTCCTGTTCATTCCCCTCAACGCGCTTGCAGACGAGAGCCTGCGTTGGCGCCGAACTCTTCGCCTCGCGCGCTAAGGCATGATGAAGTCACTGGATCTCACCCAAGGTTTCGAGACCACCACAAGCGCTCCCACGGTGGCGCTACAAGGAGCCAGCCGCCACATCTGGTCATGTGATGGAATTGAGTTCGTGCGTGACGACTTCCCGCTCGACGGGGCGAGTTGCCTATTTGTACGCGCCCACCCTTCCGCCGGCGGCGACGAGTTCCGTATCTTTCTCGGTGGCAAGCACCTCCTGCGCCGCTGCGGCGGTGTTGGTGGCTGGCTGCTGGAACCGGAGGCTCAGGACAAAGCCGTATTCTGGCTACCGCGCCTGCCCGCATTGCGCACTCTGGACGGCTTCGGCCGTATCACGGCCGAAGCCGATGCCACGCTGACCGACTTCGTCATGAACGACAGTGGTGCTTCGGCGGCTTATCGGCTGCCGGACGAGCAGTCCCTGGATTTCGTCGTATGGCGACTGCAACCGTCGGCCGAGCACAGCGCAGACATGGAGTTCTGCACCGCGAGCACGCTCGAGCGCAAGCCGTTCTTCATCTACGCTTCGCACAGCGCCACACGGAGCGCTGCCGACTTCTACTCCCACCTGGTGCACGGCAAGGTGTATGGCGCATGCTGGGCTTGGCCAAAGAAGCTCAAGATCTGCGACGAACTCGACGCCCTCTCGCTTCACATGATCGCCTGCGCACTCGGGCACAGTACCGGCAAGCGGCTCTACCGCCTGCTACGACGCCAGATCGTCCTCGCCTTGCTCGCCAGGCAGGAGGCAGATGGCAGCTTTCGGCACGGTGAATGGACGGACGAGTACGAGAGTCACAACCGCCTGATCAACGGCGCCTTGCAGTTGCTGGCGAGCGAGTTCGAGATTGCCCCGGAACCAGCCATCGCCGATGCATTGAAACGGATCGCGAATTTCATATCCACACAGGTTGACCAGACCGCAGCCGGCCCATGGTTCCTGCACGACTCTCTCGAACAGTCCGAAGAGGGCATGCGGCACTACCCCCTGAACTGGGAGCGCGGACAATGGTTGGGCAAGTCGACTACCAACCTGCTCATCCTCAATACGCATCTCGACTGCATGCTCGCACTTGCGCGCCATGGCACGGTGTGCGACGACACGACTTACGCCGCGCTCTTCAAATCCGCCGAAGGCAGCCTGCGCACAGTGATGTCCGCACGCCCTGCCGAATGGCTGTTCCGCCGCCTGCTCTCGATCATCAAGCTGTCACTGCTGCCGAAAGCGGAACAGGCGCGCTTGCCTCTCGGCGCACGTGCGCTCAAGCGCTTCGGCTGGAAGTACGTGATCCCGCGCTGGCACCTCATCCGTCGCCGCTTTCCGCGCCTGGCGATGCCCGACGGATATATTGAGCGCAGCCTCGGCCAGGCTGATTTCGTACATCGCTACCATGGCGTACACCTGATGGATTTCGAGCGTTTGCTGGCATGCCCGGGGGTGGACGCAAAGGATCCGCAATGGACAGCGATCAGCGACGGGCTGGTTCATTTCGGCGTCACCAGCCGTGTCCCCCTGCTCTGGAAGGAAAGCGAAGCGAGCAAGGACTCCCTGGCATTCTGGGCCGAGGGGCTGTACCGTCGCTGCCTGCGCACGAATGCGGACAGCGACCACGCCTTGCTGGCTGACGCCGTACTGCACCTGCACGATGCCGGCCTCGGGCTGCCACCATCACTGCTTGGTGGCAACGGTGAGATCCTGCCGCCCCATCTCGTCACGCCCACGCCATCCGCCACGGACGAACGCCTGTGGGTGATCAACCTTGGCAATCGGGACGAAGCCAGCCTCCTCGTCGTCAATACGGCCACGACCGCCCTGACGATCGCCTTCGAGCGTGGGCCGGACAGCGGCGTATCCCTGCCTGAGCAAACAATCGCTGCTCGCAGCTGGGCACTCCTGCGCGCCTTGTCAGCGCCGACTGCCCGCACGATCGGCAGCACGGCCAACATCGCTCCCTCGAACCCATTCTTGACACCTCCCCAGCCCCAATGAGCAACGCACGCGCAATCGCCTTTCACTTGCCTCAGTACCACCCGACTCCCGAGAACGACGAGTGGTGGGGTAAGGGCTTCACCGAGTGGACGAACACGGCCAAGGCCAAGCCCCTTTACCCTGGGCATTACCAGCCGCACCTGCCTGCCGACCTCGGCTACTACGACCTGCGCCTGCCAGAGGCACGCCATGCCCAGGCCGAGCTCGCTCGCGCCTACGGCATCGAGGGCTTCTGCTACTACCACTACTGGTTTGGCGGACGACGCATCCTGGAGCGCCCGGTCAACGAGATCATCGCCAGTGGCGAGCCGGACCTCCCATTCTGTCTGTGCTGGGCCAACCACAGCTGGAGCAACATCTGGCAGGGCGTCGCCGACCGTATGCTGATCGAGCAGACCTATCCGGGCATGGAGGACCACCGCCGTCACTTCGAATGGCTCTTGGCGGCATTCAACGACCCGCGCTACATCCGCGTCGATGGCAAGCCGATGTTCCTGATCTACAACCCGCCGGATATCCCCGACGTCGCACAGGTGATGGACTACTGGCGCCAGCTCGCCGCACAGTCGGGCTTGCCCGGCCTGCACCTCGTAGCGGTCAACTACCTTGGCTCCCCGGTGGATCCGTCCAGCTTCGGCATGGACGCCTCGACCTGGCAACCGCTGCCGTCCAAGAGCGGCAGCATCCCATGGCGCTACCCCGCGCTCAAGGCGCGCATGCGCATGGCGCGCGGCAAGTACAAACTCACCGTCCTCGACTATGAGCGCATCATGAGCGGACTGACCCGCTCTCGCCTGCCTGACTTCGTCGAATATCCGACCGTGCTGCCCAACTGGGACAACACCCCGCGCTCCGGCCTGAACGGCCTGGTGTTGCATGGGTCGACACCGGCGTTGTTCAAGACCGTCCTGCGCCGCGGTGTCGACCTGGTGCAGGAATACCCGAGCGAACAGCGCATCGTGTTCATCAAGGCGTGGAACGAATGGGCTGAGGGCAACTATCTCGAACCCGACCAACGTTTCGGCCACGGCTACCTGAGTGTCGTCCGCGACGTCCTCACGGAGCAGCGCTGACGTGTGCGGCATCAACGGCATCTTCGCCTATCGCCCAAGCGCGGCTGCGGTAGACCGGGACGAGCTGCTGCGCGTGCGCGAAACGATGACCGCGCGCGGTCCCGACGGCGCTGGGGTTTGGATCGCCGACAACGGCCGGGTCGGACTCGCGCACCGGCGCCTGGCCATCATCGACCTCAGCCCTGCGGGCGCCCAGCCGATGCAGACCGCCGACGGCCTCACGGTCGTCAGCTTCAACGGCGAGATCTACAACTACCCTGAGCTACGCAGCGAGCTCGAGCGCGACGGCGTGCGTTTCGACTCACACTCGGACACCGAGGTATTGCTGCACCTTTACCGCCGCCAGGGTCCGGCGATGGTTGGGCGTCTGCGCGGCATGTTCGCCTTCGCGCTGTGGGATGCGCAGGCGCGCAGCTTGCTGCTCGCGCGCGACCCCCACGGCATCAAACCACTCTATTACGCCGACGACGGCGGTACGCTGCGCTTCGCATCGCAGGTCTCGGCCTTGCTGGCCGGCGATGGCATCGACAAGCGCCCCGAGCCAGCAGGGGCGGTCGGCATGCTGCTGTGGGGCTCCGTTCCGGAACCATTCACGCTCTACCGCGGAGTCCGTCTGCTACCGGCAGGCTCCACACTGCTCGTGACCGAGACGGGCGCCGCCGCGCCAGTGCGCTACTGGACCCTGTCTGCAGCCATGGAGCGATCGCTCGAAGCGGCGGCCTCGATCCCCCTTGGCAGCGAAACGGCCTTCATGCGCGAACAGCTCCTCGACAGCGTGCGTGCCCACTTGCTTGCCGATGTGCCAGTAGGGGCCTTCCTGTCCGCCGGGCTCGACTCCTCGACCCTGGTCGGCCTCGCCCGCGAGGCCTCATCTGCCCGCCTGCGCACGCTCACCTTGACCTTTGACGACCTGCAAGGCACACAACACGACGAGTGCCCGGCCGCGAGCCTGATCGCCCGCCACCTGGACGTCGACCACACCTGCATCGTGCTTTCAGCGGGCGAGCAAGAGGAAGAACTCGACCGCTTCTTCACCGCCATGGACCAACCGACCATCGACGGAATCAACACTTGGTTCGTCAGCCGTGCCGCGCAACAAGTGGGTCTCAAGGTTGCGCTGTCAGGGCTTGGTGGAGACGAACTACTGGGAGGCTACGCAAGCTTTACAGAGGTTCCAAGACTGCGCGCGAGCGCGCAAGGCAGCCCGTGGCGGCACGCCCCCAAGCTCTACCGCAGCATGCACCGCTTGCTCGGAGCCAGGCTAGGCTGGCCAGCCAATGCCGCGGGGATACCCGAATTCGGCACCACGCCCGAGGGGGCCTACCAACTGTCCAAGGGGGTCTTCATGCCCTGGGAGCTGGAGGGCATACTCGGCACGGACATTCTGCGCGAGGGTCTGCGCGCCCTCGCCGAACACGACGCCGCTTACGCCGAAGCACACACCGGCCTCAATGACTTCGGCCAGGTCGCCTGCCTGGAGTCGGTCCGCTACATGCGCAACCAGTTGCTGCGTGACACCGACTGGGTCAGCATGTCGCACTCGCTCGAGATCCGTGTGCCACTGGTCGACCATGTGCTCAGCGAGAGCCTGCTGGGCCTGGCTGCAAGCGGACGCCTCGGCCCGGGCAAGAGCGCGCTCCCGCGCACACTGTCCTGCGGTCTGCCCACCGAGATACTGAACCGCCCCAAGAGCGGCTTCGTCGTTCCCACCTGGCGTTGGCTGCGCCACCACCCCGGGCTGGACGCATGGAAGTCCGTCCCCGCACTCCGGCAAGCGCGCATGTCGGACAGCCGGCGCTGGGCCTTCACGCTGCTGAGCCGCCACCCGTCAGGCAAGGCACTGCTGCGCAACTGAGCCCTGAAACCGTTCACGCCCCTATTGTCCGCCCCCATGGAAACGACATCCGCTCCGCTCCCGTCCGCCGCCCGCGCCTGCATCAGCGTGGTCATGCCTTGCTACAACGCCGCGCCCTTCGTGCAGGAGGCGGTGGAGTGCGTGATGGGACAAACACACGGCAACGTCGAACTGATCGTGATCGACGACGGATCAACGGATGCGAGCAGGGAAATTCTTCAAGCGCTGGCAACGACTCATGGTCAGCGCATGCGGGTATTGGAGCAGAACCGCAAGGGCCCCTACCCCGCGCGCAACCTTGGCCTGCGCCAGGCCAAGGGAAGCCTGATCGCGTTTCTGGACGCCGACGACTACCTTAGCCCCGACTGCCTCGCAAAGCTTGCCGCCGCCCTCGACGAGGCTGCGGCGGACATCGCCTACTGCGGCTGGCAGAATGTCGGCGAAGGCGCTCCGGGGACGGCACCGCATGTTCCCCCCGACTACGCAAGTCTGGACACTGCGGCCGAGTTCCTGCGCACCTGCCCATGGCCGATCCACGCCGCACTCGTGCGCAGGGCCGCGATCGATGCGGTCGGCGGCTTCTCGGAGCGCTGCTTCTCGGCAATGGACTACGACCTCTGGCTCCGCCTCTATGCGCACACGCAGAAGATCGTGCGCGTACCCGAAGTGATGGCGTTCTACCGCTGGCACAGCGGCGGGCAGATCTCCAAGACGCGCTGGAAGCAGGTCCTCGACGCCCTGCGGGTGCGGCGCGACTTCATCGCTGCACACCCCGACCGTGTCTCCCACATCCCGGTGGCCAAACTCGCCGACCTCACCCAAGGCTACCTGCGCCGCGAGGCCTATCGCGCCTACTGGCGGCGCGACCTCGGCGACGCGCAGGCACTGTTCCGGGCGGCATGGAGTGAAGGCGCATGGCAAGCGAGCGACCTCAAGTACATCCTGCCTGCCGCCCTTCCTGCCCCGCTGTTTCGACATATCGTACGTCTTGCAGGAGGCAACTCTTGAGCGCGGATCCAACGCTTTATCTGATCTTCACGCACGAACGGCCGCGGCAGATCGTGCGCCTGGCACGCGCTATCCGGCAACTGAGCCCGAACGCACTGATCGCGATCCACCATGACCCAGGTGGCGAAGCGCTCGACCAGAGCATGTTCGAGGGCATCGCCGGGATCCACTTCATCCCTGATCCGGTGCGCGGCGAGTGGGGCGCCTTCTCGCAGGTGGAGCAATACCTGCATGGCTTGCGCTGGTGTGCCGCCAATCTCAACTTTGACTGGTGCTGCACGCTGACCGGACTCACATATCCCCTGCAGCCGCTCTCCGAGTTCGAGGCCTTTCTGCAGCGCTCGGAGTACGACGTCTTCATCCACCATTTCGATGCCTTCGATCCGGTGCAGTGGCCGCCGGGCACGGCCGAGCGCCGTTATCTGTTCGCCTACTATCGGCTGCCACGCTTTCCCTACATGCACCGCGTACCACAAACCCTCCAGCGGCTGCTCGAACGTAGCCGGGAGGTCTTCAACAAAGCCCAGCCGCTGTTCCGCATCATTCCCCTGCCACGCAGAGCCCCGACCCGTTTCGGCATCCGCAGGCTGAAGCGCCCGATAGGCAAGGACTTCCTGCTGTGCGGGGGGCGGCAGACTCTCAACCTCAACCGGCGCGCCCTCATGCGCACCCTGGAATTCGTCGACGCCCATCCGGAGTGGACGCAATACTCGCGCAGGGCGTTGCATCCGGACGAATCGTTCTTCGTTTCGATCCTGGCCAACGACAAGGAACTGCGCATCTGCAATGACGTGCTGCGCTACATCAAATGGCCTAAGCTGCATGCTGCCAGCGGCGCCACGATCGACACCGACGAGGTCGAACAAGCACTGCGCTCGGGCGCACCGTTCGGGCTCAAGTTCGATGAGCTCGCAGCACCCGATGCACTCGCCGTGATCGATGCCCGCCTCGGCATCGCTCCAGACTCCAACCCCGCACATCCCCCATGCTGAACACGACCATGACGTCCCCCGCCCAACGCGTCCCGGTCCTGATGTACCACCGCATCGGCGCCGCACATAACGACTGGGAGCGCAAGTATTGCGTGAGCCCGGAGACCTTCGCTGCGCAAATGGAGGCGCTTGCACGCGCCGGATGGAAGGCGGTCTCGATAGAGGACTTCTTTGCCTGGCTGGACGGCACGCGCGACCTCCCGCAGGGGGCGTTCCTGCTCACTTTCGACGACGGTTTCGCCGGCGTGCATGAGCACGCGGCCCCGGTGCTGCGCAGGCTCGAATGGCCGGCAACGGTGTTCCTCGTCAGCGGCCTGATCGGCGAACGCGACGCCTGGTGCGAGAAACACAACCCGGACGGCCATACCTACCCGCTGATGGATCGCGAACAGATCCTCGCGCTGCGCGCTCAGGGCTTCAGTTTCCACTCCCATACGCGCGACCATGCCGACCTTCCAACACTCGACGACGGCGCCTTGCAGGCCCAACTCGCCGGTGCCCGCCACGACCTGGAAACGCTGCTCGGCGAGCCGGTCGACTACCTTGCCTACCCGTATGGGCGCTACGACGAGCGCGTGCTGGAGCAGGCGCAACGTGCCGGCTACCGTGCTGCGTTTTCAGTTCAGCCCGGATTCAACCGTCCCGACGTCCATCGCTTCCGTCTCCGCCGACTCGACGTGTTCGGCACCGACACGCCAGCGATGCTGTGCCGCAAGATCACACTCGGCAGCAACGATGGCCGCCTCATCGCTGCATGGCGTTACAACGCCGACAGGGTCCTGGCCCGGCTCGGCATTCGACACTGACCCGCGATCATGCACCCTTCCCTCCCCTTCATCACGGTCGCGCTGTGCACCCATAACCATGCGGACCGCCTGGAGCGCACGCTCAAGACCCTCGCCGAGCTGCATCCTACCGAGCAGCCATGGGAAATGCTCGTCATCGACAATGGCAGCACGGACGGCACACCGTTGCTTCTCGCAGACAACGGCTGGCATCCTGCCGGTATCGCTGTGCGGGTCGTGCGCGAAGAGCGCCTCGGGCTCTCGAACGCGCGCAATCGGGCACTGCGCGAGGCACGCGGTGAATACCTGCTGTTCATGGACGACGACGAAACCCCCGACCCGGACTGGCTGTGCGCCTACGAACGCGCAATGCAGGAGTGGCGGCCGGATGCACTCGGCGGCCGCATAGAGGTGTTCTTCGAGGACGGCGTGCGCCCGCCTTGGCTGCAGGACGAGTTGCTCGGCTTCCTCGGCAAGCTCGACCATGGCGCGGCGCGCTGGCTGGATGCTCCCGGCACACCGATCTTCGGCGGCAATTTCGCCTTCCGTCGCAGCGTGTTTGGCACCATCGGAGACTTTGACGCCCGTCTCGGGCGCATGGGCAAGGCAAACATCGGCGGCGAGGACACCGAGATCTACCGCCGCCTGCTGGCACACGGCTGCCGGGTGCGCTGGGTGCCGGAGGCGATCATTCACCACCGCATCCAGACGCCCAAGCTGCGCCGCGGCTACTTCCTCGACCTGCATTTCCGCCAGGGGCGCAGCGAAGGCGCGGCCAAGCGCGGAAGCGGCCGGCGCATCCCCCCCCCTTACCTGTTCGCCCAATGGCTGCGTGCAGTCGGTCGCGCAGTCGGGCGCAGGCTGGGCTCAGGCGCTGACCAATCGCTGCGGCTCGAGATGAACGCAGCCTATTTCTGCGGCTTCCTTCTCGGCTGGATACGCGACCGCGGCTGAGTCGTCACCCCCGCCCACCCCGTACACCTGATCGAACCTGCCCCGATGCCCTCACTCAGGCTTCCCCACCTGCACAAACTGCTCGACCCCGAGATCCGCGCCAAGAACGTGCAATGGCTGCGCTGGCGTGCCAGGGAGCATTACTACGCGCTCGCACACCCGGACATGCCCGATCCGGTCTTCGTAATCGGCTGCTCGCGCTCGGGCACCACCATCACCTTCGAGACGCTCGCGGCGGGCGGGCACTTCCTGCACTTCGACTATGAGCTGCCGCAGTTCTGGAACGGACTCTACGGGCCGAATAACAACGGCTGGATCTCGGAGGCGGCAGGCCCCGAGCAGGCCGACCCCGAGCACCGCCAACGTGCGCTCGCCTACTTCTACGCCCGCCTCGGTGCCGGCCCGGTGCTCGACAAGACCTGCATCAACACGCTGCGCGTGGGCTACCTGCACAAGCTCTTCCCGCAGGCAAGGTTCGTGTTCATCCACCGTGACGGGCGCGACAACATCAGCTCGATGATCGACGGCTGGCGCCTGGGCCGCAGCGACGGAGGTTTCGGCCTGGAGAAGTTCTTCGGCCCCTCACCCGTGCCTGTAGCGATCAATGATGGAGAGTTCAGCGAATGGCATTTCTTCCTCCCGCCCGGCTGGCGTGACTACAACCAGGCCAGCCTCGAGGAGGTTTGCGCATTCCAGTGGCTCAGTGCCAACCGGCTCGCCCTCGATGCGGCACGCGACGTGCCGGCTGCGCAGTGGGTACAGGTGCGCTACGAGGATATCTTCGAGCACCCGGTCGAGATGTTCCGCTCCGTGTTCGAGCGCCTGGACCTGCCCTTCGATGCACGCATGCAAGCGCATTGCGCCAACCTCTCCGGGCGTCCGACGAGCATCGTGAAGGGTGCGCCGAAGAGGCAGAAGTGGAAGGAGAGCAACCCTCGGGCGATCGAGCGCATCCTGCCGACCATCGCTCCACTCATGTGCGAACTGGGCTATGCAATCGACGACTGAACCGACGGTCAGCGTCGTCATCCCTGCCTTCAATGCGGCGTGGTGCATCCGGCACGCGATCGACAGCGTGCTGGCGCAGAGCTTCCCGGACTTCGAGTTGATCGTCGTCGACGACGGCAGCACCGACGACACGTCCGAGATCCTGCGCAGCTACGGCGATGCGCTGCTTGTCGTATCACAGCCGAACGGCGGCATGAGCAGTGCGCGCAATGCCGGCATCCGCAACGCACGCGGACGCTACCTCGCCTTCCTTGATGCGGACGATCGCTGGTTGCCAGCCAAGCTCGAGCGCCAGGTCGCGCTACTGGACAACCGGCCCGAACTTGCGTTCTGCGCGGCCACCGCAACCCTCGAGGCTCCCGACGGTCAGGTGGTCGGCGCCTGGGCCTGCCAGGGCAATGGCACCGCCTCGGTCACCGAGGTCTTCGCCGCCCACGCGCTGATTGCTGGCGGCGCCTCATCGGTGCTGGCGCGGCGCGAACTCGTACAAGCGCTCGGCGGCTTCGACGAGACCCTGTTCGGTGCGGAGGATACAGACCTGTGGATCCGCCTCGCTGCACGTGGCGGCTTTGCATGCATTCCCGAAGCCCTGGTGGTGGTCCTCAAGCGTCCGGGCAGCGTCAGCCGGAACCGCAGGCGAATGCGCGCGGGCGCACTGGCGATGACGCGCAAGAACCGCCACCTCCTGCCGGCCAACAAGCGCGGCGCCTACTGGCGCGCACTCTACGCAGGCACCTTGTGCGACTACGCCAAGTGGGCGTGCCGCGAGGGAGATCGTGGCGCAGCACTCGCCGATCTTGCACGCGCCCTCATGCTCGCCCCCCTGAGCCATGGGAGACTGGTGGCGGGGATCACCCTGGCCTTGATCACCGGAGCGAGACTGTGAAACCTGAACGCCCCGCGCCGAACACCCTCACCATCCTGATCTGCACCCACAACAGGGTGGATCTGCTCTCTCGCGTCATCGCATCGCTGGATGGCGCAGCACAGCCCGCGGGATGGCGGATCCGCCTGTTCGTGGTCGCCAACGCCTGCTCTGATGGCACGCATGCGTTTCTGACGGCTCGCGGCGCACACCCCGACGGCGGCCTGCCGCTCACCTGGGTCGCGGAGCCTACGCCAGGCAAGTCTCACGCGCTGAACCGTGCGCTCCCTCTGCTCGAGGACGAACTGGTGGCCTTTGTGGACGACGACCACCGGGTGGACGCGAGCTATCTGGAGGCGATCACCGGAGCAGCAAGCAGTTGGCCGGAGGCCGACCTCTTCTGTGGCCGTATCGTCCCCGACTGGGACGGCACCGAGCCCGCCTGGGTGCACGACGAGGGCCCCTACCGAATCTACCCGTTACCCGTACCGCGCTACGACCAGGGCCAGGATGACTTCGCAATCGATGTCGACGGCCCCATCCCCGGCGGAGGCAATCTGGTCGCACGCCTGGCGGTGATCGCACGGACTGGCCCGTTCGCAATCGAACTCGGCCCTACCGGGCACGACCTTGGCGGCTCGGAGGACGCAGACTGGATCCTGCGCGCACTGCGCAACGGTACGCGTCTGCATTACGTGCCCGCAATCCTCCAGTACCACTATGTGGACAGCGAGCGGCTGACCCTCTCGTATGTGGCGCGCAAGGGTTTCCAGCGTTCGCAGTCGGTCACGCGCGTCCGTGCGGAATTCGAACGCGTACCGCGCTACATGTGGCGCAAGGCCGCAGGCTACGCCGCCGGTCTCGCGCTGTCGTGGCGTCTGCAGGCACGCCGCTTCTACTTGGTCCGGCTGTCGTCCGCGCTGGGCGAGATCTCGGGCATCCGCGACCAGCACCGGCGGCGGCGCAAACGGGCGGCGCTGCCGATGCTCGGTGCCGAATACCTGTCGGCCAGCCTGTTGGCGATCGCCGCCACCGCGCTCGCCCTGGCGGCGATGCTGGGGCGGGACTGGCTGGGCGAGGCTGCATTCGCATCCGGACTCGTTGGTGCCTTCACTGCAGCGCTGCTCGTGGTCAAGTCGGTGCGCGATTTCTCGCGCACCGGCCCCGGGCTGCGCGACGAGATCGTCAACCGCTACCGCAACTACATCGTCTTCGCGCTCGCACGCCTGGCATTTGCGTCACTTTGTGTTGCGGCATTCTGGGCTTTCCCCGGCGCGGCGCTCTGGATCAGCGCGGCCGAAGCCATGGGGCGCGAACCGCCACTGTGGTCGACCGCAGCCGGGGGCGCGCTGACCCTTGCGCTCGCGACAGTGTATGCCGGCTGCCGGGCACTTTCGCTGAACCCAGGGCTGGTCATCGCGTCCTGGCAGTACCGCACCGTGCGCATCCATCGCCTGTGGCGAGCACTGTCCCGCCGCGGCCTGGACCTGATCGCCCGCATCGTGCTGTTTTCCGGCATCGCCTTGGTAAGCGCGCTTGCCGTGCTGCGCTACCACCAGGACAGTGCGGCCGACGCCGGCACCCTGCTGCTCGCCGCATGCGGCTACATCGCACTTCTGCTCTATGCAATCTGGGAGCCGGACGGCGCTCACGCGCGCACGACGGCGTCAAGCGGGCGACGAAACGTGGTGATGATCGGCAGCGACACCCTGCGTGCAGACCGCATCGGCGCACAGCGCGACGGAGTCTCGATCACGCCCCACATCGACGCGCTCGCCGCACAGGGGGCGCTGTTCAGCGCCTGTTACGTTCCCTGCGCCCGCACCGCCCCCAGCCTGATCTCCCTGTTCACGGGGACCTGGCCCCACCACCATGGCGTACGCGACAACTATGTTACGGAGGCAGAGACGCGACTCAAGGACAAGACACTGCCCAACGTGTTGCGAGCCCTCGGATATCGCACCGCGGCGGTCTCGGATTGGTGCGGGGCCGACCTGGGCAAGTTCGACTTCGGCTTCGACATCACGGACCTGCCCGCCGACCAATGGAACCTGAAGTATCTGGTCCGCCAGGGTCCAAAGGACATTCGACTGTTTCTGTCACTGTTCCTGCACAACCGCCTCGGCCGTCAGTTGCTTCCCGAGATCCACTACCTTGGCGGCGTTCCCCAGACCGGCATGCTCGGCCGCCGTGCGCGCCGCACTCTGACGAGGCTTGCCAACACCAGCGAACCCTTCCTGCTCAACATCTTCTACTCCACCACCCACCCGCCGTTCGCGTCCGAGCACCCCTACTACACGCGGTTCTCCGACCCAGCCTATTCCGGCGCATCGAAATTTGCCATGGCTCGCCTGACCGAGCCGTTCGAGATCATCCGCCGTCAGGGCGAACCTCGTGAGGAGTTCGACCTCGACCAGATCCTCGACCTCTATGACGGTTGCGTCGCACAGTTCGACGACGAGGTCGGACGTCTGATGCGACAGATCGAGGCCAGCGGGCTCGCCGAGAACACCGTCATCGTCCTCTACAGTGACCACGGCATGGAGTTCTTCGAGCATGGCACCTGGGGACAGGGCAACTCGGCGCTCGGCGACTTCAGTGCGCGAGTACCGCTGGTCGTCGTTGACACCAAGCAAGCGCGTGGGCAGCGCATCGACCAGGTCGTACGCAGCGTCGACATCATGCCAACCCTGCTCGAACTGCTCGACGCGCCCTCCGTTGGCTGCGATGGCGTCTCGCTCGTGCCGACCATCGCCGACCCGGCCACTGACCTGCACCTGAAGGCGTTCAACGAGACCGGGATATGGATTGCGCCTGTACCTGGGCTCCCCGAAGGCCATCTCAGCTACCCTAACCTGCTCGAACTACTCGACATTCCCGACCCCGACTCGGGTAGCCTCGCCATCCGGGCGCACTACCAGCAAGAGGTCGTGGTGGCAAAGGACCGCATGGTACGCGACGGCCCCTGGAAACTCGTCTACCAGCCGCTGGAGTCCGGTCGCAAGCTCAGCCTCTACAACGTCGCAGCCGACCCGGGATGCACGAGTGACGTGGCGGCGAAGTATCCCGAGGAAGTCGTGCGGCTTTGGGGCGAACTGCACGCCTGGATGGCAAACGACCCGGCCCTTCGGGAAGATCAACGCCTGGAGTTGGATCCTGCCGAAGCGGGCTGAGAGCAGGCTCGGGCCACAGCCCCCTTTCGCATCCGCGGCGGGGGTCAGCGACCAAGGTGCTCGAGCACGAAACCGCCCGCCCGCAAACGCTCGGTAGCGCCCAACAAGGGCGCGACCTGATCGCGCCTCAGATTGAATACACGCCCTGCCTCCACTGCTGCAGGCAACGCGGATTCTCCTGCAAAGCCAGTGCAGAAGCGGACCGGTTCATCAGGGCGGTCAAGCTTGTGCTCGCAGGCGCCCGGATTGGTGGGATCCCCTACAAGCGCAAGGCGTGCATCACTCGAGTAGGATGGTCCGAAGAAGCGAATCAGGTTGAGGTACTCCTGCTGTACCGTCACGCCGCGCAGCAGAACCGTCGGCACGGCCTGCGCATCGAAAACGTGCGCGCTGATCACTGCCATCGCCTGCGGCTGGTAATCGATGCGCTCGTACTTCGGCACGAACATGGCAGCACCGAGTCGCTGGATACGCCACACACCCGGCTGCTCGACCAGCCAACCGTAGACGGGCGGCCGCACGATCAAGAGCAGCACCAAGGTGGCACCTAGCATCCCGCGCCGCATCGGCGTGCGCCAGCCTCCAAACACCCAGCACCATCCAAGCGCAGACAGCAGAACCAGCGGTGGCACCAGACCGATCAACATTCGCGTCTGCACCTCGGAGCCTGCCGCGACCAACCACCAGGAAGGAAGCCCTGCAAGCAGGAGCCATAGCCCGCCAAAGCGCACCACGGGCGATCTGACGAACAAGGCAAGGGCGAGCGCAGCGCCAAGCCATAGCATGCCACCGACCACGAATACGAGATTCAACGGATGCACTCCGCTCCTGGCTCTGTCCACCAGGCTGCCCGCAAACTCGAGGTAGTGGCGCGGGTCCGCCAGAGGATGGAAAAACCAGGCGTAGAGTGCATAACCGAGCAGCGCCACCGCGCCCGCGATGACGTAGCAGCGTAGCAGCATCTGGCGTGCTGGCTGCGCCGGTGCGAACGCCAGGAAGGCGAGCATGAATGCCAACCATGCCCAGACGCTCTCCACCCGGACCATGTAACCCAGCACGGCGAGCACGCCCGAGACCGCCGCCAGCATCACGGCGCCCGTGCTTACGGCCGCCAGCAGCGCCCACACCGCCGCCCCCCCCAGGCCGAAGCTGATGACCTCGCTGACAAGATTGCCACTCAGGTAGGCGTAGATATCCGAAAGAACGAAGAGGAGCGCAGAGAAGCACAGGCCAAGCCCGAGCCGTTCACCCGGCTCGATCAGTCTCCCCGCAAGCAGGGCAACCCGGCACCACGCGAACAAGCCAAGCGGCATCGCGATGACAAACAGCCAATGCGCGGCGAGAACCGCGTTCGCCGTGCTCCCGAGCACATCGACAAGCACGCCCAGGATCGCGATGTGGCCCAGACGACTGGCCCGCCAGTAGGCCTCCGAATAGCCCTCATCCTCTGGCCAGTTTCCCGCGATCTGGGCGACGATCTGCCTGGAACTCGCAGCAATGTCATTAACATACGGCGTCTCGGCGAAACGCTTGGCTTGGTATAGATAGATCGGTGAGTCCCAGTGCACATCCCCGAGCGGAGTGCGGGCGAACGCGACGATCACGACTGCGCCCACGAGCGCCAGCCAGAGCAGGCGCTTGAAAAGATGGCCACCGGACCCATCCGCAAGATGCGATCGCACATCCTGCGCACAGCCGGATCTCTGGGGTGAGCGCTTCAAAGCGCGGCGAGGACCTGGTCGATGATCCCGGCCTGCTCGTCCTCCATGCCCAACCATACGGGAAGGCGGACCAGCCGCTTGGCGACATCCTCGGTCACCGCCAAAGTGCCGTGCGGTCGCCCGAAGCGGCGACCCGCCGGCGCATCATGCAGGGGGATGTAGTGGAACACGCAGTGAATGCCCAAGCGGCGCAGGCGCTCGATGAAGGCGGTGCGTACGTCCAGCTCGGGCAGCAGCAGGTAATACATGTGGGCATTGTGTGCGCAGTGAGGAGGGACCACCGGGCGCCGGAGGCGACCCTGGCGCTCGGCTTCGGCGAAGCCATGATGGTAGGTCTCCCAAATGCCCAGCCGGCGCCGGGTGATGCTGTCGGCTTCCTCCATCTGAGCCCACAGGAAGGCCGCAATCAGCTCCCCCGGGAGGTAGGATGAGCCGATGTCGACCCAGGTGTACTTGTCGACCTGGCCACGGAAGAACTGCGAACGGTTGGTGCCTTTCTCGCGCACGATCTCGGCTCGCGCGGCGTGATGCACCGAATTGACGAGCAGTGCCCCCCCTTCCCCGGAAATGATGTTCTTGGTCTCATGAAAGGACAACGCCCCCATGTCGCCTATACCACCCAGCGGTCGGCCCTTGTAGCTCGCCATGACCGCCTGTGCAGCATCCTCGATCACCAGGAGCTCATGGCGGCGGGCGATATCGATGATCGCATCCATCTCGCAGCCGACACCTGCGTAATGGACAGGGACTATCGCCCGCGTGCGCGCCGTGATGGCTGCCTCGATGAGTTGCTCATCGATGTTCAGGGTGTCGGCGCGAACATCGACGAAAACAGGTACGGCCCCACGCAACACGAACGCGTTGGCCGTCGAAACGAAGGTGTAAGAGGGCATGATGACCTCATCACCAGGCTGAAGATCGGCCAGGATGGCGGCCATCTCCAGCGCTGCAGTGCATGAATGGGTCAACAAGGCCTTGGAAGCGCCGGTGCGAGCCTCGAGCCAGCGCGAACACAGGCCGGTGAAGCGCCCATCGCCAGCGAGGTGTCCATTGGCATGTGCCTGGGCGATGTACCAGAGTTCCTTGCCCGTCATGTGGGGCTTGTTGAAGGGGATGTTCATGGCAGTGGCCCGGTCGTTTGCGCGGAGACGGTCAGCGGTCTGAAGACCCAGTACTTCTGCAGCAGGAACATCAACATCGCCAACCCGAGGATGAACAGCCCCTGGACGATCTGGTGCGGATATCCGAGTACGTCCACGAATACCAGCAAACCGCCGAGATTCATCACATAGCCGAGTGCATAGGATATGGCGTAGCGAACGAAGGCAGTGCCCCGCACACCCCCATGGGCAAACGACCAACGCTTGTTGAAGCCAAAGGTCTGCACGACGCCCAGGACATAGAGCAGCGTCATTGCGCGCTTGGCCTCGACACCCAGGGCAGTGAGCCCAAGATATGCGAGGTAAAGAATTGCGTTGGACACCAGGCCTACCGTGGCATAACGAAGAAACTGGCGCAGTGCGACACGACCGCTCATGCGCTGCGCACCCAGTGGAAGGTCATCGATGGCGCGGGGAACACGAAACCTAACCGCGCGTATAGGTTCAGCACACGGTGGTTCCGCGCGACGATACTGGTACGCACCCGACGCGCCCCATCCTTGAACGCCTGATGCATCATCTGCCGCCAGGCTCGCAGCCCATAGCCCATGCCTTGCCGTGCTGGCGAGACAGCATTCAAGTGCCAGTAGCAGGTACCGTCGACGAGCATCTCGACGACGAAGAACGCCACCAGGTCCCCAGCCTCTCTAAGCGCATACAGGCGCTGCGAAGGATGCTCCAGGCAGTTGCGTACCCAGTTCTGGTAACGCAGGTCACCCAGACCGGACGGCAGTCTGGGATCCATGTGGAAACGCTCGCAGCCAAAGGCGGTGCCAGCCAGTTCGATGATCGCCGGAAGATCACGTGCCGATGCAAGGACAAGTTCCAGCCCCCTCTCATCGCCTGTCTGCGTCCATTCCGAGCAGGCGAATTCGGGCTGGTAGACCATCTCGATGAAGCGAAAACCGATCTCCTCGAGCAGCATGGACTCGCGCAAGCGATCGTGCGCCAGGCGGCAACTTGCCAACTCAACGCCACCCGCCTCGCATGCGACGACGAAAGGTGCGAGATCGTCCGCTCTTGCACCGAGGTCGGCCTCGATCCGCGAAATCTGCACCACAGGATGACCAAGTACCACCGTATCCCACGGCGCCTCCGCCCAGGCGAGGCGAAGCGGGCCGGCAGTGATCTCCCCATGCAGAAGAGCAGATCTGCGCGACTCACTCACGTTGGCCACAGCCGCCCTCCGTATCGGCAGGCATGCGCGTCGACGACATCAGCGCGTAGGGCGGGCGCTCCATCGAACGAAAATGCATTCTCGCCAGATATTCGCCAAAGATCCCGAGCGCAAAGAGCTGGACCCCCGAGAATATGGCGATGATCGATGCGAGGAAAGGGAAGCCTGGTACCGCGCTGCCATCGACCAGATAACGCAGCAGCACATAGAAGAGCACGAGAAAGCCCAAGGCGCCGAAGGCAATTCCCAGCACGCTTGCGATCTGAAGCGGCAACACCGAAAAGCCCGTCATCATGTTGAGTGCATGATTGAAGAGCTTCCTCAGCGTATAGCCCGAGTCACCGATGGCCCGCTCATCCTGCCGAACCTGTACGGCAGCGAATCGCGTGGTACCCCAGGTCAACAACACGTCGATATTGACCGATGGGCTTCGATAGGCGGCGAACGCCTCGCGCAGACGAGTCCGAAAGACCCGAAACGCACTCACCTTGCTGGCCGACTCCACCCCCATCGCCCCCTGCAGCGCAAGCTTGGTGATCCGGGAAGCCTGATCGCGCAGAAAACCGTGCGTCTCGGCCTGAGGCGCACCGTACACGACGTCATGGCCCTCATTCAGCTTGGCAAGTAAGCGCGGAATCTCCTCAGGGGGGTTCTGCAGATCGTCATCAAGGGTGACGATGCACTCGCCGCGTGCGGCCCGAATACCACATAGCAAGGCGTTGTGCTGGCCGTAGTTGCGCGCAAGGCGCAAACCCAGCACCCTGGCGTCCGCGGCGGCAAGCGCCTCAATGACAGCCCAGGAATCGTCGCCACCACAATCCTCAACGAAGAGGATCTCGAAGGTCTCTCCCAGCTCTTCGAGAACAACCAGCAGGCGTCGATGAAGGTGCGGCAGCGTCTCCTGTGAGCGATAGACCGGAACGACCACCGAGATTCGAATCGGAACGCTCATCTCACTCGATCCATCATGGAATTGACTGGCCGGTCAAACTGCCATGCCCGCCGCGCTAGTTGCGAAACCCTTCGCGCCAACGCTCCTCGACCTCATCGGGCGGACAAAATCGGCAGTTCCGCGATTGCCCCGACGAGGCTGGGGACGCCTCGCTCGGCGCATTCTCCTCGGCCACCTCGCTGTCCCCCGCCTCCTTGCGCTCCGTTGCGGCGGACTCGGCCTGACTGGTGTCAGCGCGAGTCGCTTCGGGCGGTGCATCCCGACCCGCCCCCCGACCCGTGGTCGCCGCTCTGGCAGGCGTGGGCAAAGGCTCCTTGCCGCCGAGTTCGAAATACAGCTTCTTGAGCTCGGCTGAGTTTGGGAGGTGCCTGAGCCCCTCTTCTGCAACTGTAAGCGCAGTAGCTTGTTGTCCCTTGCTGCGAAGTTCGGATATCAACGCCAGGTAGGCCGGCTGATAGTGAGGATTGAGCCGGATCGCGTCGGAAAAAAGCGCCGTCGCCTGCGCAGCCTGCCCCAGTAGCAGGTGAACCCGGCCGAGCTCGAGATTGAGTTGCGGGCGCATCCAGAAATCGGGTTTCGCAGCCTTGAGCACATAGGAGAACTCCTTCACGGCCAGCGAACGCTGATAGTCCTGATCCCGCTTCGTCGACGCTTGGGCCGCACGGAGAAGAAAGACCCTCCCATAGCAGTAATGGTGCATGTGCACCCAGTTGTCGGCGCCGAACTGAGCAAGGTAGCGCTGCCCCTCCGCGCTGCGATCATCGTTGCGGAGCTTGACTGCACACACTTGCGGCAACTGTGCTTGCTCCGCCGGCGTTCCGCCGGGGTTCCACTGCGCCATCGCTGGCGAAAGCAGGACGGGCACGAGCCCCACACCAAGAAAACCAATCAAGTTCCTGATCATGACCCTCATCACCCTCAGCTGCGCAAGTTCAAGGCGCTGGTCCGCTGAGCCACCGCAGTCCAGCTCAGCATAGCGTGCGCGCGCTCCATCGCGGCCGCGCTCATCGTGTCGCGGAATCCGCTGTCCCCCAGCAAGCGGCAGATCGCCTGCTGCAACTCGTCAAGGTTGCTCGTCTCTACCCTCAGCCCCGTCACACCGTCGAGCACGGCTGAACCCGTTCCACCCGCGCGGCCGGCAATAGCGGCCTTTCCGCACGCCGCCGCTTCAATATAAACAATTCCGAAGCCTTCGGTATCGCCTTCGATATCCCGATTGGCGAGGACGAAAAGGTCGCAGGCGTTGTACCAGCGCGGCAGATCGTCCATGGGCACATGACCGAGCAGGTGCACGCGCCTGCCCACACCGCACTCGTCAACCAGGCCGGCAAGATAGTCGCGATCCTCGCCGATGCCGATGACGGCGTAGTGCACGTCCACCCCGGCCTCGAGTACAGCGGGAAGGCAGCGGATCACAGTATCGAAGCCCTTGCGCCGGCTCAAGCGGCCCACCGACAGGATGAGTCTCACCCCATCGGCCAGCCCCAGGCTGTCGCGCAGATCCTGAAACGGCAGCCCGGGCCGGAAGCGTTCGGTATCGACACCGGGATGAATCATCTCGATGCGTTCGGGCGCGACCCCCATCTCCACCAGGGTGTCGTGGGTGAAGTCGCTGTTGGCGATCACCTTGTCCGCATGGCGCAGCGCAAAGCGCATGGCCCTGTACTTGTTGCCCCGCCCCCAGCCGGTAAGCTCCTCGCCATGTGCGTAGATCGCCACCGGCCGGCGGGTTAGGCGTGCGACCAGCCACGCCACCAGGCCCTCGGGCAATGCTCGGCCAGCATGGATGGCGTCGAAACGGTGGGTCAATGCCAGCCACAGCGAGGTAAAGAAGAAGCGCAGGTACATCAGCAGCGACTCCGGCTTCAGCCAGGGTACGCGCTTGAGCGACAGCCGGTGAATGGAGTTGGGGTGATCGCGGTCGTACTCCTCCGCGCCCGGCACATCCGCGGTGACGATGTGGATGTCCTTGCCGCCGAGGCGGCGATAGACCTCGTCGAACCAGACGGCCGTGCCTCCCTTGGTCGGCAGAAAGAGTTCGGTCAGGACCAGATAGCGTTTTTGCATGATGGTTTCCAGTGCGGCGGGGCGGATGCTAACACCCTCAGTGCCGACCCGCTGCGGACGGGGTCACGGTGGCCAGCAGTCGCACGACCATCGGCAACACGAAGTAGAGCCCGCACAGCTTGAGCGGACGCGACAGGCCTGCCTCGGCAAGCAAACGGCGCAGGAATGTCACGCTGCGTGCACGCATGCTGCGCTGCCACAGCGCATGCTGCCGATCGGCATAGGCATCGGCCAGCCGCTCCGTGCTGATGAAGCACACGTCGGGGTGACGCTCGACGACGCCAGCAAGTGCTCGCTCCAGTTCGGCCAGCGCGGTGTCGCCATGGTCAGCGTCGATGAAGCTCTCCCGATGCGTCTCGAGCAGGGTGGGTCGTCCCAGGGCGGTGCGCCGCGCCACAGCTTCCCACACCTGCTCCGCGCGGTGGCCGCGGATCGGCTCGAAGTAGGCATCTCGCACAAGGTAGCGCACACCGCTCTGCCCCGACTCTCCGTTGACGATACGTCGCGCGGATGCCGCGAGCGCGCCATCCGCGCCACGCGCCTGGTACTGACGCCCGCATGTGACGACACAACGTACCCCACTCTGCGCCCAGGCACGCTCGACCGCGTCGTCCCACACAAAGGTATTCGGTACGGCAACCGGGGGACAAATGCCGAACAGGGTCAGAAAGACCTCCGCTTCGTCCATGACCGCACGCCGGACCTCCGCTTCCGGCAAGGGGCGGCTCGGAAGCGTTCCGGCGTCCACCCAGCGACTCTGCAGCGCGGACGGCAAGGCCTCGCTGCGTGCCTCGGGGTCCGCCAACCATGCGCGCAGCACGCCGTCCTGACGGGCGCGCACAAGCAGCGACTCAGGCCAGCAGTGCTCAAGACCATGGCGCTGAAGTGCGAAGACCCCCATTTCACAGCCCTGCCGCATGGCCCCCACGATCGGCGCATAGCGTGCCTCGCCCAGGCCTCTGCGGTGATAGTGTCCGCAGTTGTCGGCGAGAATGGCCGCGCCATCGGGCTTTCCCAGCACGACACCGAGCGTCATCACCGCAGGCCGATGCTCGCGGTCGCGCACTCGCGCAAGTATTGCTGCGATGCGCTGCAAAGCTTGCGCATCCGCCTCTGGCCCCGGCCCCCAGTCGTCGCTCTCGACGATCAGCACCGGCCTTAGCAATGTGGGCTCGCGCCACAGCCGCAGCAGCAGGTCGCGGTTCGCGAAAAAAAACAACACCCATGCTGCAAGCAGAGAGAAACCGGCAATCAGGAGAAAGGCGTACATTTGTCCGGCAAGTCAGAAACACTAGAAATCAAAATAGATGAACTTCTGCGTCGGCCCGCCGAGCGTCACCAGCGCAATGACAAGCGATGCGTATGCCGTACCGCGCAGCAGAAACGGTACCCGCCACCACCAGTCAATCCCTCGGCGCCGGCAGGCATCGACTATCCGGGGCTCGAGCAGAACGAGGACGACCGTCGACAGGACGCCCAGCGCCTGATAGAGACGTACAGGCGCAAGCACGACCGGGTCCGCCAGCCCCATCATCGCCACACAGATCTGCCATGCATCGGCAAAGGTCGGCGCACGAAAGAACACCCAGGTGAAATGTACGATGACGAACATGACCGGCCAACCCATGAGAGAGACCAGGCGGTCAAGCCTGCCCCCCTCGCGGACGTCCAACAGCCGCAGAGCATTGTTCAGCAGGCGATTGAGCACCAACAGAGCACCATGGAGGAACCCCCAGAACACGAAGGTCCAGTTGGCGCCGTGCCACAGGCCGCCCAGCAACATCGTCAGCATGAGGTTGCGATACGTATCGAAGCGCCCGCCCCGGTTGCCGCCAAGCGAAACATAGAGGTAGTCGCGTAGCCAGCGGGACAAGGTGATGTGCCACCGGCGCCAGAACTCGGACGGGTTGCGGCTGATGTAGGGGAACTGGAAGTTCAGCGGCAAGACGACCCCGAACATGCGCGCGAGCCCAAGCGCCATCTCACTGTAGCCCGAGAAGTCCAGGTAGATCATCATCCCGAAGGCAAGCGTGGCCAGCCAAGCCCGCATCAGGTCCAGACGCTCTGGATGGGCATAGAGGTCATCGACAACCGGCCCCAGGTTGTCAGCAAAAAGCGCCTTCTTGATCAGGCCACCGACAAATATGAAGGCCCCTATCCTGAGGTTGTCCCAAGCGATCGGCTTGAGGGTCTGCAACTGCTCGACCAACTCGTGAACGTGCAGGATGGGTCCGGCAATGAGTTGCGGGAAGAACGTGACGTACAGACACCAGTCTCGATAGCCGATCTCTTTCGTGCAGTCACCACGATAGACGTCGATCATTGCACTGAGCATCTGGAACGTATAGAAGCTGATTCCCAGTGGCAGCACCCAGTCGATCCAGCCCGGCCGTGCAACGACCACCTCGCCACCTGCGGCGCTGGCCAGCCACAAGGCGGACTCGATGATCAGCCCAAGATACTTGAAGCCCGCGAGCACCCCGAGATCAGCGACGATCACGACCGTGAGCAACGCACGGGATCGCGTCTTCAGCATGGCCCTGTAGGCAAACCAGTTGGCCGTGACGGAAAGACCGATCAGCAACAGGTAGATCGGCTTCCAGCTCGCGTAGAACAGAATGCTGGCCGCCAGCAGCACGCCCGCCCGCTGCCCCGGCGTACGCGCACCGGCGTACACCGCCAGCACCGCGATGAAGAAGAGCATGAAGCTCGCGCTACTGAAAATCATAGTGCGCCCACCCGCTCCACCTCGCCGTGCGTTCCTCCCGAGAGCGCCCGCCCGAGTGCACGGCTGAAATACTGGGCCCCCAGATCGTTCAGATGACCCGCATTGACGAAACCTTCAGGCGGCAGCTTCAGATCGGCGGACAAAGCGAACATTGGAACCCCTCGTGCGAGCAACTCCCGACGCAAGGCAAGGTAGGGCGATGAGGCAGGGTGCGCACCCTCAAGGTAGAGCACACGGCGGTTGAGCAAGGGGGGAAAGACGACCACAACGCTCACCTGCCGTCGTTCAAGGAGGTCGAGCAAGCTCCAGAAGTCCGCAACCACCTTCGGGTCCGGCGGATGGGTGGAGCCCGCTTCCTGGCGCGCCACCTGCCCGGCGTCCTGGTTGTCGCCAAACCCGGGGCGATACCCGAGCCGCTCGGCGGCCCCGCCCCCGACTGGTTCGACCTCCTCCGTCAGCGCTGTCGCGAACTGGATCAGCTTCGCCGGCTCACGCAACTGTTTCAGGTTATCGGCGTAGCCCCACAGCCTCAACGTTGAGCGCAGATAGGCCTGCGCGCCCACTTCCCATATATCCGGCTGACCAAAGAAAACATCATAGCCAAGCGCATCCCCGGCGTGGAGCAGGCTCTCGTCCAGCCCGATCAGCACGCGCTCGACCTTTCCGCGCCCAAACAAACCGCGCTCGTCAAACCGATGGGCAATCCCAAGCAAGGCGCTCGCGTTGGCCCCCGGCAAGCCCAGGTTGAAGCCGCCGCGCCCCGCAGCGAAAGCAGCACCCAGCGTGCGCGGATCGATCGCGTTATCCACTCGGCTGTTGCCCAACACGAGCATGCGAGGAGCTTGCTGCTCCACATACAGAACCTTGTCATACGCCCGTCCTACCGCGAACACCGAGCGCAATCGATGCATGAATACATCCGAATGGAGGAGCGCCTCGGCGCCAAGCAGGAGCGCCACAGCGCATACGACACCCGCGCCGGGCATGCCCGCTCTCCACCAGCCATTGATGCGCATCGCCATGAACTTGATCCCGAGTGATTCGTGCCGCACTTGCCCGCTTGCAACCTCGGCTACCATAGTGGCCATTCCGATGGGTTTGGGCATTTTAGAGCGATGACATCAAGACGAGTACTTTGCGGCTGGGTTAACTTCGACGAACGTGTTGCATCGCACGATGCCTTGCACGCGATGCTGGCAGCCGAAGGGCTGTCGTCCGCCGACATGCAGGTGCAGGCCAGCGATGCCGGCATGCTCGCCACCAGCCACCCGGCCTGCTCTACGGCAACCGATCTTGGCGCAGGTTGTCTGGCTGCAGTGCTCGGGCGGCCGCGCTGGGCCGATGCGTCACTCGCCGCACGCGCCCGCGCGGAAGGCGTGGCCGCGGCCGCGCTGGCGGCTTACCGTGATGGCGGCGAAGCCTCTCTGGGCAGACTGCAGGGCAATTTCGCCATTGTGCTGATCGACATGCGTCAACGGCGAGCCCTGCTCGCGATCGACCGCACCGGCACCGAGCGCCTGTGCTTCGCCCAGGTGGGCGCGACGCTCGTCTTCTCCACCAGCGCGCGCGCGGTGGCGAAGCACCCGCTGGTTTCGGCCCCGATCGACCGGCAGGCGCTGTTCGAGTACCTCTACTGCCACATGGTGCCCAGCCCCGACACCGCCTTTACCGGCATCACCAAGCTGTTGCCTGCACAATGCGCCAGCTTCGACGGCAGGAACGCAGTGCGAAATTTTCACTGGCAGCTTGCCTACGACGCCAGCGCCGCAGGCGACGAAGCCGCACTGCGCAAGCGCTTCCTTGACCTCACCGAACAAGCCGTAGCCCGCCAGGCCGACGATGGCCGCCCAACCGGCGCTTTCCTCTCCGGCGGCACCGACAGCTCCACCGTCAGCGGCATGCTGGGCAAGGTCAGCGGCAAACCGGCCGAGACCTTCTCGATCGGCTTCGACGCCCAGGGCTTCGACGAGTTGGAATTCGCCCGCATCACCTCCCGCCATTTCGGCACCAATGCGCACGAGTACTACGTGACCGCCGACGATGTCGTCGAGGCGATGCCGCTCATTGCCGCGGCCTACGATGAACCATTCGGCAACGCATCCGCGGCACCGACCTATTTCTGCGCGCGCATGGCGCGCGAGCACGGCATCGAAGTGGTGCTGGCCGGCGACGGCGGCGACGAGTTCTTCGGCGGCAACGAACGCTATGCCAAACAGGGCGTCTTCGAGCATTACCACCGCGTCCCCCCCGTGCTGCGCAATCTGCTGGAGCCGGTGGTGATGCACTTTCCACTGGGCGCGTCGATCATGCCAGTGCGCAAGGCGCGCAGCTACATCGAGCAGGCACGGGTGCCCTTGCCAGACCGCATGGAGACCTACAACTTCCTGCACCGCAGCCCGCTGCAGGACATCTTCGAGCCTGAATTCCTCTCCGCGATCGACACCAACCGCCCGCTGGAGCTCGCGCGCGAGGCCTACTTCCGTTGCGCTTCACCCGAGCCGATCGAGCGCATGATGCACCTCGACCACAAGATCACGCTGGCCGACAACGATCTGCGCAAAGTCACGCGCATGTGCGAGGCCGCCGGCGTGGAGGTGCGCTTCCCCTTCCTCGATGACGACCTCGTCGCCTTCTCCGGGCAGCTCACGCCAGAACAGAAAGTGCGCAAGGGCCGGCTGCGCGTGCTGTTCAAGGACGCCCTGCGCGGCTTCCTGCCCGACGAGACCATCTCCAAGAGCAAGCACGGCTTCGGCCTGCCTTTCGGACTGTGGCTGAACGCGCACGCACCGCTCAAGGCGCTGGCCGAAGACGCCCTGGCCAGCCTGGGCCGGCGCGGTATCGTGAAACCGGCGTACCTGGCCTACCTGCGTCGCGAACACGCCAGCGGCCATGCAAGCTATTATGGGGTCATGATCTGGGTACTGGTGGAACTGGAGCTCTGGCTCCAAGCCAACGCGTGACGAGAGCCGGCACGCATTTTCGTTCCCGGGGGGCATGGTGTTGAAGCCCCTCTTCCTGCGCTTGGCGAAGGGCCTGGGGCTGTTCGCGCTGTCCAGGATGCTGACGCGGGGGCAGCTGCGCATCCTGTGCTATCACGGCATATGGCTGGGCGGGGAGCCGCACTACGGCGACTGCCTGTTCATGAGCGCGGACCGTTTCCGCAAGCGCATGGCCCTCCTCGCGCGATGCGGGTACCGGGTGATCCCGCTGCGCCAGGCCTGCGACGACTTGGCCAACCGGCGCGTCCGTACCCGCGATGTCGTAATCACCATTGACGATGGCTGGGTCGGCACCTATCTCCACATGCTGCCCGTTCTCGAGCAACACGGTTACCCTGCAAGCCTGTACCTGACGACAAGGGATGTCGTGGACCAGGAGCCGGTCATCTACGTGCTGGCTACCTTTCTTGCCAGCCGTGCCATCCACCCGCCCGACCTGCGGCGCCTGTTCCCCGACCAGACACTGCCACACCCCTCCACGCAGCAACTATCACGCGCAATCGCCGCCCGGATCCGGTCCCAGCCCACAGCAGAAGCCAGGCGGGCCGAAACCCTCAGGATCGCCGATCTGCTCGGCATCGACCTCGATAACCTGGAAGCCCGCAGGGTCTTCATGCTGATGAAGCCAGGGGAGGTACGCGATGCTCACGAAAGGGGCCTGGACATTCAGCTCCACACCCATTCGCATCGGATGCATGGCTTCAACCCCGACCGGCTGCGCCAAGAGCTCGAACGCAACCGTGATGTACTCGGCCAGATACTTGGCAAAGCCCCAGCGCAGCTGAACCACTTCTGCTACCCGAGCGGCCTCTACCGGCCCGAGCTGTTTCCGGTCCTTGCAAGCAGCGGCATCCAGTCCGCCACCACGACCGAATTCGGACTCAACCCCCCTGGCACTTCACCATACGCGCTCAAGCGCATCCTCGACAACGAATCCCTCTCCGACATCGAGTTTGAGGCCCGTCTGAGCGGATTCTGGAGCCTCCTGTCGGCACTGCGCTCGCGCCTGGGGCAGATCGTGCGCACAGTCGGGGCCCTGAAGCGCGATACGATCGCCTGACCCAGCCGAGCAGAGCCCCCATGACACGCTTCGATACGCTCTCCGCCAGCACCAGAGATGCCTGGACAGGGACCTGTGACCGGTTGTGCTTGCCACCCGAGAATGCACGGCGACTCGTATCGGAACTCATGCTCACGCTCGAAGGCACAAGCGGCAAGCATCCGCAGCGGCCACGCGGCTATACCGATCTGCCCGCGGCCTTTCATGCACACGTGAGCGCATTCGCGCATAGCGAACCCGCGGGCCAGGCCCCGGGACTGCTGGATCTACTTCTCCTGGAGCTCATCCGGCAGTTCGAGAGGCGATTCACGCAGGCGGCGCTCCCGGAGAGCCTGCTGCCGTATTACCTCGAAAACCTCGATCGCATGCTGCAGCGCACGACACAGTCCCCCCAGTGGGCCCGCTCGTCACGCGACGACATCTTTCTGAAGGATCTCGGCATTCTGCGCATGTGGCTCATCCCTTGCGCGTCCCATCTGGTCTACCGTCACTCGGGGGTGCCGCGCTCGCTTGTTCTGCGGCAGGCGCCGGGCAATCTCATGCGCGCCCTGGTCTACTTCGGGCTGCGCAGCCACGGCTTCGCACCTTTCCTCGAAAACCATGTTCACCCGGCGATGCTGTCGCACTTCAACCCGGAAGGACGGCAACGCTGCTACGCCCTCGTCGCCGAACTGTTGCAGCGCTGGCCCGAAAGCCGGGGGCTGATGGGCATCAGTTGGTACTACGATCCGGCAGTCCGCACCATCAGCCCGCACCTTGCCTACCTGCGTGATGAACCAGAGCGAGGTGGCGCACTTTTCCTTCCCGCAGGCAGCGGCCCCGATGCCATAGCGGGCGCAACAGCCACCTCGGACACCCGACGGCGCCTTCATGAACAGGGTCGATACACACCGACCCGCTACCTGATGGCCTGGTCCCGCACAGCCCTGATGAACGCTCATGGGGTCTAGCCCCCGCGCTGGCGCCTGGATGCAGAACCGAACGCGGGCGGCGGCCGCCCGGCGCTGCTCCTTGCTCTTCTGCTAGGACAGAGCCATTCGGCCCGTGTCTCGCTCCAGTGGTGCTCTATCCCGCTGCAGAGCAGGCTGTTGCCCCCGCATCGCATCCAGTTCCTTCTGAACCAGGATCTTCGAGATCACGATGATGGCGATCAGATGGTAGAAGAGGTCGAAGTACTGCAGGCCGAGGAAGGACCCAGCAGACATGTAGCCGATCAGGCTCACCTGGACCATCGCCGCAAGGTCGCGCGCCCAGGTCAATGATGCATGCGGCTTCGACCAGCGGATGACCTGCGAAGCCGACAGCCAGGTGAAGATGTGCAGCAGCACGAACATGCCCAGGCCCACCCAGCCAAGTTCGCCCAGCACACCGAACCAGTTACTGTGCGAATCCGTGCCCCCGTAGCCGGTGATCGCGCGGAAACCACCGCCGAAGAAGAACATGTTCGCCAGCGTGATGGCATTTCCCCAGGCGTAGATCCGCCCCATCGCGGAGGCATCCTCGTCGTAGGTCTGGATCGTATGCATGCGCTCGAACCACTCCGGCGGCATCACGTAAAGCACCACCAGGAAGACCGGGATCAGCGCCAGGATGACACCAAAACGGTTGCGTGCCTTCATCAGGAAAAAGAACCCGACGGCGGCAAGGCCGACCAAGGCCCCACGCGAATTGGTCCCGATAATCGCAACCAGGGTCAGCGCACCACCGGCAAGCAGCGCGCGCCTTGCCCAGACATTCGTGGTCTGTAGCCTGACATACCAGAGCAGCGGCACGGTCATGAGCAGTGCCAGTCCGACCGAGTTGCGGTCTGCGATGAAGGAGCCCGACGGCCCCATCACGTTGTTTCCACTCCCGCCGGTCAGGATGAACACCCCGCCCTTGAAACCATAGAAGCCGATCGACAGCGCAATCACCACCACCAGCCAGTGCAGCCGCTGCCTGTCGGTGATCAGCATCATGGTGATGTAGGTCATGAGGATGATCCGCCACACCTTGTCCCATTGCGGCCAGGCCATGCCTGGATACTGGGCCATCAGGGTGGATACGAACATCCAGCCGGTGAAGATCAGCAGCAATACGGTCTCGCGCGTCCACGGGATGCGCTTTTCCTCCTTGCAGAACAGGATTGCCGCAAACGTGGTCAGTGCCACGATAAGCGCCACCGGCATCGAGGTGACGAAGCCCCAGGCCATGCGATGCGGATTCATGTAGCCCAGCCAGGACCACATCAGGATGCCGAGCCACGGCCTCTTGAGGATGAAGGGCAGCGAACCGAAGACGACGAGCGCGACGAACAGATCCCTCATGCCGCCCCCGCCGCGTCGACCTTGCTCACGATATAGCGATACTTCCCGGACTTCTCCGGCGGGATCTCATCGACCTGCTCCACCTCGACGCTCACCCCCGCTCCCAGGCGCGCGCTCAGGCCGCGCTGGATACGCTCCACGGTCGCGCCATCGAAGCCTGCGCCGGGTACGACCTGCACCCGCGTCAACTCCAGGCTCTCCTGCACCACACGGAAGCCCCCCACCTGCGGTAGGTCGCGCAGCACGTAGATCAGCGCCAGCCCATGCATCACGGTGCCATCACGGGCGACGACGAAGTCGGTCGTGCGTCCCTGGATCTCCTTGAGCATGGGCAGGCCGCGGCCACATGCGCACGCGCCGGTGTCCAGCGTGGCGACATCGCCGGTGCGATAGCGGATGAAGGGAAACTCCCGCGTCGCCAGGTGCGTGACCACGATCTCACCCGACTCGCCGGCCGGCACCACCTGGCCAGCGCTGTCGACGATCTCGACGACGACGTCCTCGGCGGTCAGGTGCATGCCGCCCGCGGGGCACTGGTGGGCGATGAAGCCGGCATCCCGGGAGCCGTACCCATTGGCGACCGGGCAGCCGAAGGTGCTTTCGATGAGCTCGCGCTGATGCTCGTACAGGCGCTCGGAGGTGCAGAACGCCACCTTGATGCCGAGCCCGTCCATGCGGACCCCGCGCCTGTTTGCATGCTGGGCAATGTGCGAGAGTGCCGACGGATAGCCGAACAACATTCTCGGCCGGCGGACACGAATGCGCTCGATGAAGCCGTCGAGCTTGGCATCGGACATCTCGAATGCCGGCAGCAACTCGGTACGCAGGAGTTTGTCGCGAACGGCGCGGATGCGGTCCTGCGCGCTGAGCTCGATCGGCGAGCCCCAGACGACGATCTCCGGATCGCCGATGTCGACACCCCACCAACGCGTTGCGCGCCACTTGGCCGCAACGTCGTGGCTGACACGCTCGTTACCGATGTAGAAGATCAGCGGCTCACCGCTCGACCCCCCCGTATTGAAGCGCGCCAGCGCACCGGCATCGTCGGCCTTCAAGTCGTCGGTATGCGCACGGATCTCGGCCTTGGTCAGGAACGGAAGCTTGCCCAGGTCCGAGATCGACTGCACCTGCTCGGGGTCGAAGCCGACACGGGCAAAGAGCGCCTTGTAATAGGGCACGTGCTGTCCGGCATGGCGCAGCAAAGTACGCAGGCGCTCGACCTGGAATCGCTCCAGGCGCTCACGCGGCCACCACTGGCTGTCCTCGAGCTGCTTGCGGACGGCGACCGTGTCATGGCGCTTGAGGCGCTCGTGTAACGGGAACACCACATCCGCGATGAAGCGCGTGTAGGGCGAGCGCGCATCCTTGTTCATCAGTCGCTCCCGGCCCGCCATCAGCGTTCAGCCGTCTGCTGCAGCATCGACTGCAGCGCCGGGCCGGCGTCCTCGATGAAGGCCTTCAGGCGGGCCTCGCCGGTCTCGCCATGACCTTCCACATACGCGGTACTGAACATGACCACGGCCGAGTCGTCACCTTCGCCCGTGAGGCGCGACAAGGCAAGGTAGACCTTCGCAACATAGGGACTCACCGTCCACCGACCGTCGATCCAGTTGGTGTACCAGACCATCATGCGCCGCCCGTCGTTGCTGAGCATGGTCAGGCCCCGCAAGGGGACGGCACGATCGCCAATCTGAATCGAGTGCAGGCTCTCGCCCGTGCGCCGCCACACCGGGTGCTTGCTGACCAGCACCCGGTTGTCGAAGTTGATGAGCTCCTCGCCAGGCCCCTGGTTGCGATAGAAGCCGACATAGAGACCGACTGCCCCATCTTCACCGGCCCAGGTCTGGGTGAGCTTGCCGCGCATGCCGGAATAGCTCGGCTCCCACTCCGGCAAGCTGGCAGCGCTCGCCGGCTGCCACGTCGCAGGCAGGGAGAATGCCGCGAACTCCACCGGCCCATGCTGCCCCTGGCGATCGATGAAGGCCAGCACCGGGTTCCACATCGACACCACCACGACGGCCGCGACCAGCCAGCCGGCACGACCGGCACGCGCAGTACCGGCCGTCGTCGGTGTCGAGATCGGTGCCGCCGGCGCCGACTCCTCCGGCTCCTGCCAGCGCGAACCGACCCAGAACAGGATCATTATGATGATGCCGAAGAACACCCAGCCGTAAATGAGGTGGTCCGCCCCGGCGGCCAGCTTGTTGTCGGTGAGATGGCCGAGCATCACGATGCCGTAGGCGCGCAGCCAGTTGGCGAACACCGGCAGAACGATGGAGGCGGCGACAAAGATGAGCCGCCGGCGGGTCGAGGTGTAGTTGAGATAAGCGAACAGGCTGCCGACCACCACCGAGGCCATCAGGTAGCGCACGCCGCTGCAGCCCTCGACCACTTCCCAGCGCCCCGACGGGATGACCAGGTTGTAGCCTTCGGCATAAACCGGCACGCCCGACGCGCGCACGGCCCAGATGATGAAGTTGGCGGTCCAGTCCATCATGCTCGGGAACATGAACTCGCCGAAGGGCACCATGAAGAACAGGAAGCCGATCGGGAAGGCATAGGTGCGTATCACCGCCGTGCCCATCACCGCCCAGACAAAGGCCACCAGCATGCCGACGACGGCGAACTGGGACACGGCATCGACGCTGGCAAGCTCGCCGAGCAGCCATGCGAAGCCCGCGCCGACGCCAAGCACGACGCCAAGCAGCGACGGTTCGATCGGCAGGTTGCGGATGAAGTGGCGCCGCCGCCAGACCAGCCAGGCCGAGATCGGCGCAATCACGAAGCCGTGGGCGAAGGTCTCCGAGCGATCCCAGATGTGGACCATCGCCATGAAGGTGTCGCCGTACCAGAACAACAGCCACAGCAGACCGACGGCAAGTACCGCGAGGTGAAGCCTGCGTGCGGGCGCATCACCTGCAGCGTTGGCTTGGCCAGGATCGTGGCTGGCATTGGTCACACTCATTGCACCTTCCTTCATGTTCATTTGCGCCTTGCTTCCTCGCCCTGCATCGCATCCTGGTAGGCCGCAAGCAGTTCGGCACGCACCGAGGGCCAGCAGTAGCGTTGCACCTCATCGAGCCCGCGCGCCCTCAGCGCCTCGTAAAGGGCCGCATCATCCAGCACCACCCGCACCGCCTCGGCAAGCGCCGCTGCATCATCGACAGCGACAAGCATCGCAGTTCGCCTATGCTCGACCATGAAGGGGATGCCGCCGGCCGCGGTCGTGACCACCGGCAGGCCGCTTGCCAATGCCTCGAGGATCGCGTTGGGCATGTTATCGACTCTGCTCGCATTGAGCATGAGATCTGCATCACGGTAGAGCGCAGCCATCTCGTCGCGATCGAGCCGACCGCTGAACCTGACACGGTCGGCGACGCCAAGTTCGCGCGCAAGCCGTTCCAGCGCCTGCGCCTGAGGGCCTTCCCCGGCGAGTGTCAGGGTCGCCGCGGGATAGTGCGCGGACAGCAGTGCGAACGCATGCAGCGCAGTATCGTTGCCGTAGATGGCTTCGAGATTACGCGCCACCAGCAGGTGCGGGGCCGCAGCCGGCCGACGCGGCCGCGGCGCGGGGTGGAAGCGCGCCAAGTCGATGATGTTGGGAACGATGCGCGCCGGCATGCCATGCTGCGCAAAGACCTTACGCAGAAAGCCGGAGGGCACGGCAAGCAGCGCAGCACGGCGCATGCTCGTGCGCACGGCACCGGCGGCGTGCGCAAGAAAGCTGCCGGCCTCGCCACCGCGGTAGTTCACCACCACTGCCACGCCACGCAGGCTCGCAATCCACACCGCAGGGGCCGCGAACAAGTGCCAGGACCAGCCCGAGTTGGCCATCACATGGGCAACGTCTGCCCGCCCTGCCCCGCGCCAGAGCTGGACGAGATAGGGCAGCAGCCGGAACAGGGCGCGGATGCCCTTGAGACGCTCGGCCCATGCCGGACGATACGGCGCGTTGACGCGCACCAGCTCGACGCTCGCCCCCTCGCTGCGCAGCAGTTCGGCGAGCTGCCGCGTCTGGTTGGCCATGCCGCCGGCGGGGGGCGGCAACGGCCCGACGAGCAGGACACGAAGACCGGAAAACGACATCGGCGTGCGCTCAGGCTGCGCGCCGGGTACGACCGGCGAGTGCCTCATACACTGCACGGTAATGGGCGACGCTGTTCGTCCAGTTTCGCACTTCCTCGACAAAGTGGCGCCCTGCCGCGCGCATGGTCGGCCAGCGTCCGCGGTCGGCGAGCATGGCGTCGATGGCGGCGGCGAGTGCCTCGGCACTCCCGGCCTTGAACAGCTTGCCGGTCTCGCCGTCGCGGATCAGTTCCTTGTGACCGCCGACGTCCGAGGCCACGAACAGCCGCCCCTGGGCCATCGCCTCGAGCGGCTTGAGCGGAGTGACGAGTTCGGTCAGGCGCATGGAGTGACGCGGATAGGCAAGCAGGTCGATCTGATCGTAGTAGCGACTGACTTCGCTGTGCGGCACCCGGCCGGTAAACACCACCTTGTCCGCCACTCCCAAACGCTCGGTCTGAGCCTTTAGCTTGGCGTCCTGCGGACCGCCACCAACCAGCAGCAGGCGCAGATCGGGGCGCTTGGCGAGCAGCGCGGGGAAGGCGTCGAGCAGCAGATCCAGGCCTTCGTAGGCGTAGAACGAACCGACGAAGCCGATGGTCGTGCAGCCCGCCAGACCCAGCTCCCTGCGCAGAACCTGGTCGGCGTCGCCCGAGAGCTGAAAGCCTTCTACATCCACCGCATTCGGGATCACCGTGACCCTGGCCGCCGGAATGCCGCGCGCGACGATATCCGCACGCAGGCCTTCGCAGATGGTGAAGGCGTGATCGACCCGCTTGAGCGCCCAGGTCTCCATGGCACGCGTGGCGCGATAACGCAGGCTGCCCTCGGCCGTCGTGCCGTGATCGACCGCAGCGTCTTCCCAGAAGGCGCGAATCTCATACACCACCGGGATTCCAAGCCGCTTGCCCACACGGATGGCGGGGATGGCATTGAGCACCGGCGAGTGCGCGTGCAGCACATCGGGCCTGAGCTCCCGCGCAAGCTGCTCCAGCCGGGCCTCGGTCGCACGCATCAGGCGCAACTCGTTGATCCCGGCCGGGCCGGGCGCAGGCACCGGACTGCGGTAGAAGCGCAGGCCGTCGACATCCTCCACCTCGGCCGCAACCTGGCCCTGCTTGGGCGACGTCAGGTGAAAGGTCTCCCAGCCCAGTGCCCGCTGCTCACGCAGGATGGCTGCAGTGCGGAAGGTATAGCCGCTGTGCAGCGGGATGGAGTGGTCGAGGATGTGAAGGATGCGCATGAGATTCAAGCCGCCGCGGCCACTTCCGCTGGCGCGCGTGTCGGTGCGGTGTTGTTCCTGATGAAGGCTTCGAACATCAACAAGGTCCACAGCGGCGCGCTGTAATCGCGGGCGCCGGACTGATGAGCGTCGACCAGATGCTGCAGGTAGTCACGGTTGAATATACCGGTCGCGGCCAGGGTTTCGCCCAGCACTGCGTCACGCACGCGCTGCTTGAGCGGGCCGCGGAACCAGCGTGCGAGCGGCACGGCGAAGCCCATCTTCGGGCGATAGAGCACATCGTCGGGCAGGAAGGGCTCCATCGCCTTCTTGAACAGGTACTTGCCTTCGTTGCCCTGGATCTTGAGGCCGGACGGCAGCGTGGCGAGCCATTCGACGAGCTTGTGGTCCATCAACGGTTCGCGCACTTCCAGCGAATGGGCCATGCTGGCGCGGTCGACCTTGGTGTTGATGTCGCCGACCAGGTAGGTCTTGAGATCGAGGTACTGGATGAGGGCGAGCGGATCGTCGGTTTTGGCGGCGCCGGCATGGCGGCGGAAGACCTCGAGCGCGTCGTAACCACCGAGCCTGGCGCGGAAATCTGCGCTGAAGAGCTTGTCGCGCATGTCGCCGCGCAGGATGGAGACACTGTGAAAGTAGGCCTCGGTGGCGTCGCGCGCCATGGCCTGGAAGGTGGTCTTGGCGCGGAACACCCGCGGCGCCCAGTCAGCCTTGGGATAGAGGCGACCGAGCAGGCCGAACATGGGCCGGCGCACGCCCATCGGCAGCGCTGCGCGCATCTTCTCTTCCATCAGATGCATGCGATAGCGGCGGTAGCCACCGAAGCTCTCGTCACCGCCATCGCCGGACAAGGCCACTGTGACGCGCTTGCGCGCAAGCTGGCATACCCGATAGGTGGGGATGGCGGAGCTGTCGGCGTAGGGCTCGTCGTAGAGCGCGGCCAAGGTGTCGATGAGGTCGAAGTCGTCGGACTTGACCGTCTCGACGAAGTGGTTGGTGCGGTAGCGGTCGGCGACCTTCTGGGCGAATTCCGATTCGTTGAACTTGGGGTCGTCGAAGGCGATGGAGCAGGTGTTCACTGGCTCGCTGGAGAGCCCGGCCATGGTGGCGACGACCGCGCTGGAGTCCACCCCGCCTGACAGGAAGGCACCCAGCGGCACCTCGGCAATCATGCGCAGGCGCACGGATTCGCGCAGGCGCTCGGTGAGCTCTGCGGAGGCTTCCTCGAGGCTGATGTCGTTGTCGAGCGTGAAGCTCACGTCCCAATACTGCCTGGGCTCGGGGATGGGCTGGCCGCGGCGGATGCAGAGCGATTCGCCCGGGCCGAGCTTTTTGGCGCCGCGGAAGATGGTGCGCGGTTCGGCGACGTAGCCCAGCGCAAAGTACTCCTCCACCGCCAGCGGGTCGATGCGGCGATCCAGATCGGGGTGTTGCATCAGCACCTTGAGCTCGGAGCCGAAGGCGAGCGTGCCGTCGGGCAGCAGCGCGTAGAACATTGGTTTGACGGCGAGGCGGTCGCGCGCCATGAAGAAGGTGTCGCGGTTGCGGTCGTGCAGGGCGAAGGCGAACATGCCGCGAAAGCGCTGTACGCAGTCCTCGCCCCAGGCCTCCCAGGCGTGCACGATGACCTCGGTGTCGCTGCGGGTGTGGAAGACGTGACCCAGCGCCTCGAGTTCGGGCACCAGCTCCTGGAAATTGTAGATCTCGCCGTTGAACACCACCGCCACCGAGCCGTCCTCGTTGAACAGCGGCTGCTGGCCGGTGGCAAGATCGATGATGGACAGCCGGCGGTGCGCAAGCGCCACGCCGGGCTCGAAGTGGTAGCCGCCTTCGTCCGGGCCGCGATGGTGCTGGACGTCATTCATGCGCTGCATGAGCGCGCGCTCGAAGTCGCGCTTGCCGCGGGTATCGAAAAGGCCGGCGATGCCGCACATGGTCGGGCTTCCTTTAGGATCTGGCAGGCGCTACGCCGGCGCGCTGCAGGAGTTGGTCATACATTGCGGTGTAGCGTGCCACCATGCCGTCGAGACTGAAGCCGTGCTCGACGCGTCGGCGGCCTGCCGCCCCCTGCGTTTGCCGCAATGCAGCATCAGAAGCGTAGCACAGCAGCGCCTCGGCCATGCGATCCGGGTCCTGCGCGGGCACGAGGGAGCCGGTCTCGCCTTCGGCAACCAGCTCGCCGTTGCCGCCGACTGCGGTGGCGACCACTGGCAGGCCGCTGGCCATGGCCTCGAGGATGGTGTTGGAGATGCCTTCGGCCTGCGAGGGCAGCACGAATACGTCGAGCGCACGCATGACCGCCGGAACATCCGTGCGCTCGCCGGCAAGCCAGACTGCGTCGCCGATCCCGGCGCGGCGGATCTCGGCCTCGACCTCGCCGCGCAGCGGGCCATCGCCGGCAATGATCAGGCGCAGCCTCTGCCCCACCCCACCCCGTGCGCGGGCAAGCTCGAAGGCACGCACCAGGGTGAGTTGGTCCTTGACTGCCTGCAGCCTGCCGACGGTGCCGACGACGACCACGCTCGCATCGGCGAATGGGCTGCCGGCAAGGGTCTGGCGCGCACCGGTTGCGGCGGGGGTGAAACGCAGGGTGTCAACCCCGTTGCAGATGCGCTCGACACGCGCGGGCGCGATCCCGACCCGCCCGGTCAGGTAGGACTCGATGTGGCCCGAGAGCGCAACATACCGGCTCACGAAGGGGCTGTAGAGGCGCCGCAGCACCTGGAACTTGCGCCGAGTACCGCCAGGGTCGGAGACGTCCCAGCCGTGCTCGCCATGCACCCGCACCGGAACACCCGCCAGACGCGCCGGCACGACCGCCTCGAGCGCGGCAAGGTTGCGGCTGTGCACGATGGCTGGGCGCCGCTCACGGAACAAGCGGTACAGGCGCGGATAGAGCTTGATGCCATGGCCAGCAGGCTTGTGCAGCGACACGAAGCCGACATCCTCACGCCGGATGCGCTCGCAGAACCCTTCGGCACAGCGCGTGAGCGCAACCACCGTGTGGCGGTAGCGCTCCGGCGGCATGCGATTGATGAGGTTGACCACGCCGTTTTCCAGCCCGCCGACATCGAAACTGTAGACGAGGTGCATCACCAGCGGCCGCAGTTCGCGCATCAAGCCACCTGGGACGGTGCAGCGTCGGCGAGTTCGCCGATCACGGTCGGAATGTCCTCCTGGCCGCCGGGCTCGGGCGGTTGCACGTCGAGCAAGCCGTCGAGCACGCGCAGATGCGCCGACCAGCTGTATGCGCGCAGCACGCAGTCAAGCGCCGCCTCACCCATACGGGCACGGCGAGCATCATCGCCAAGCAGACCGAGCACACGTGCAGCAAGATCCGCCTCGTCGGCAGCCACCTCGCAGTCGCGGCCATTCTGCGCGGCGAGCCCGGCTGCGGGCGCCTGGGTAAGCACCACCGGGCGCGCCATGGCCATGGCCTCGAGCACCTTGTTCTGGATACCGCGCGCAATGCGCAGCGGGGCGACAACGACCTGCGCGTGAGCGAGAAAGGGGCGCACATCCGGCACGGTACCCGTGACGACCACGCCGCTGCACTCGGCAGCCAGTGCCTGCACGGCCGGCGCCGGGTTCATGCCGACGATCCAGAAGCGCACCTGAGGCTGCTCGGCGCGGATGCGCGGCAGCACCTCGCGGGCGAACCAGGTTACGGCATCGATATTCGGCCAGTAATCCATCGCGCCGCTGAACACCAGCACCGGCCCACCCGGCGGATACGGTGACTCGAAACGGTGTTCAGGCGAGAAGTACTCCGCATCGACCCCGTTCTGCATGACGCCGACACGCGCCGAAATCTCGGGCGCCGCGCCACGAAAAAGCTCGGCCTCGGCCTCGGTGACGAACAGGCTGGCATCGCAGCGCGCTGCGCTGGCACGCTCGAAGGCAAGCAAGCGCTCACCCTCGCGTCGATACAGCCAGGACATGGGCCAACGCCGGTCACTGGCGTACTGCGACCACTTGGCTGAATCCACGTCGCAGAAGTCGATCACCCGTCGATCGAGTCCAGGCAGATCCAGGTACTGTGCCATCGGCCCCGAGAACGCAACCGCGCTGCGGATGCCGTGCTCGATGACAACCCGGCGCACCCAGGCGCGCAAGCGCGGGCTGCGGTAATAGGGCAGGCTCAGTGCCTCGCCGCGCAACAGGCCGCGCAGGCTGGCAATGCGGCGGATACCGGGTTCGATGGGCACCACGCAACTGTGTTCACACCACTTGCGCAAGGCCGGGATGTGCTGCTTGTCGTCGGGATGGTCGACGAAGCAGCCCAGGAAGACGCGGTGGGTCCGCGCAAGCTGGCGCAGGATGTTGAACGAGCGCACCTTGTCGCCCTTGTTGGGCGGGTACGGAATGCGGTGCGTCAGGTAGAGCAGTGGGGGGCGGCTGTCCTCCACCGCCCTACCCCAGGTTACGCACGATATGTGGCCCCAGGCGGTTGGCGACGCCAATGGGCAGACGCTTCCACAGCGCAATGAAGGCGCGGTACTTGGGGTTCATCGGGTTGTTCTGGGGCACGCTGTCGCGCTTGTAGAGACGGTACTCGTAGGACAGCGGCTGCGGCTCGAAGCCCCAGTTCTTCTTGAAGCTGTACGGACCCGTGCCGACCTTGCTGCGACCATAGTCGAAAACCTTGCAGCCGCGCTCGCAGGCGCGCCGCATCAGCTCCCAATACTTGAAGTCGTTGGCAGCGAGATCGCGCGCAGCGGTATCGTCACCCGCGTAGTAGGGCAACACCTCGTCGCGGAAGTAAAAACTGAGCACGCTCGACAGCGGCTTACCCGCCGGGTCGGTCACGGTGAGCACCTCGCAGGCCTCGCCGAAGACCGCCTTGAGGCGTTCGAAGAAGGTCTTGGGCAGCGCGGGCGTGCCATGGCGAAGCACGTTGTCTGCATAGAGGGCGAAAAAGCGCTCGATGTCGTCATCTACGTGGCTGACAAGGCCGTTCTTGATGCCCTTGCGCACCATTGCGCGTTGCTTGCGCGGAATGGCGAGCATGTTGGCCTCAACATCGGGCAGCAGGGCCTTGCGGAAGGTGACGTAGAGCTCCTGGCGCGGCCAGTCAGCATGCACCGGCTTCAGGTTACGGTACTCTGTGTGCTGCACACCAAGCGCAGTTGCCAGAGCCTCTGCCCGCATCTCAAGCATGTGGAAGACTTCGGGACCCGCATCGACGTCGGCTGCAATTCCACCATACACGCAGAAAGGCAGCGAGGTCAGCGCATGCCCGAACACGCGGCTACGTACCTCGGCCAAGGGCAGCACGGCGACGATATCGCCTGCCCGCTCGGCATACAGGTAGAAGCTGCGGTGCTTGAACACGCCTTCCAGGATGTCGCGCCAAGCCGACAGGTGGAAGAACGTGGCCTGCGGGCACCGGCGCACGAAGTCATCCCAGCGCTCGACCTCGGCAGGGGTGAGCATGCTGACGTGAATCGGCAGTCTGTCCATTGCGCGCATCCCGCTCCAGTCTGGTTCAGGCGGCGTCGCGGAAGACTTCGTCTGCGCGCCCCCAGGAAAAATCGGAAAGCAGGCGATCGAGCCGTGCTTCGGTGTGTTCAAGGTTAATGTAGTGCCGGAAGCGGGTTTTGGCTGTGGCGTCGGTCACACGCGGCTGCTCGGGGTCAATTTCCCAGGGGTGGAAGTAGAAGATCGCCGGCCTGCGATCATCGGCATTGACACGGGCAATCTGCCAGCGCGACAAGGAATAGGGCAACAGACGGAAGAAGCCGCCGCCACCGGCGGGCCAGTTGCGCCCGAACATGCGCACGGTACTGACGGGAACCTCGACCAGTCCGTTGGGCAGGCGCCAGGGGAAGCGTGGCGCATCGGGGATACCGTAGTGGTCGTGTTTGACCGGGTACACGCTGGAGCTGTACCGGTAACCCGCCTCGGCAATGCAGTCGTGCGCCCACAGGTTGGCGGTGCCGATCGAGAAGCTGGGCGCGCGATAACCGGTGACCGGCTGACCGGTGATGTCCTCGAGGACAGCCTTGGCGAGACGGATGTCGGCGCTGAAGGACTCGGGCGTGAGGTCACTGGCACGTTCATGGGCATAGCCATGACTGGCCACCTCATGCCCTGCGCCGGCAATACGGCGTACCAGCTGCGGATAGCGCTCGGCGACCCATCCCAGGGTGAAGAAGGTGCCGCGCGCACCGTGACCGTCGAGCAACTCGAGGATACGGTCGACGTTGCGCTCGACGCGGCAAGGCACACTGTCCCATTGACTGCGCGGAAAGTGCGGCGCAAGCGCGGAGACCTGGAAGTAGTCCTCGACGTCGCAGGTGAAGGCATTGGTAATACGGGAACTCATTGCAGCCTCAGGCCTTGCTGTCGTGGGCGAGCAGCCAGTCGTGCAGGTGGGCGGCGATGCGCTCGGCGCAGCGGCCGTCCCAGTACTCGGGCACGCGGCCCGCCTTGCCACCGGTCGCGAGCACGCTGTCGGCCGCCGCGATGATGGCTGCAGGGTCCACCCCGACCAGGGTGTTGGTGCCCTGCTCGACCGTGATCGGGCGCTCTGTATTCTCACGGATGGTGATGCACGGCACGCCAAGCGCAGTGGTCTCCTCCTGGATGCCGCCCGAATCAGTCAGCACCATGCGCGCACCGGAGAGCAGACCGAGCATCTCGAGATAGCCCTGCGGCGGCAAGAGCAGGAATCCGGGCGTATCGATGCGCCCGAGCATGCCGAAGCGTTCGAGGTTGGCGCGCGTGCGCGGATGCAGCGCGATGACCAGCGGCAACCGGGCACTCACGACATGCAATGCCTCGATGATCGGCCCAAGCACTTCCGCATGGTCGACGTTGGATGGACGATGCAGGGTGACAACGCCGTAGCCCCCCTCGATGCGCTGCGGGTCGAGACCGGCCGCAGCCAGCAGGCTGGCGGCGGGTACGGCCTTGGGCAAGCTCGCGCGCAGGCTGTCGATCATGACGTTGCCGACGAACACCGCACGCTCGGGCGCAATGCCTTCGCGCGCGAGGTTATCGTGGGCGGAACGCTCGGTCGTATAGAGCACGTCGGATATCTGGTCGGTGAGGATGCGGTTGATCTCTTCGGGCATACGGCGGTCGTTGCTGCGCAGCCCAGACTCCACATGTACCACCGGAATGTGACGCTTGCTCGCAACCAAAGCGCACGCCAGCGTCGAGTTAACGTCACCCACCACGAGCACGGCGCGCGCACCGTGCTCGTCGATGACGGGCTCGAAACGCTTCATGACCTCGGCCGTCTGCACTGCATGCGACCCCGAGCCAACCGCCAGATTGACGTCGGGCTCGGGGAGCGCCAGGTCGGCGAACAAGCGGTCCTTCATTGCCGGGTCGTAGTGCTGCCCGGTATGCACCAGCAGCGTACGGATCGGCGGATTGTGCGCAGCGAAGGCGCGGATGATGGGTGCAACCTTCATGTAGTTCGGGCGCGCCCCGACCACGCAGATGACCGGGGGTAGCTCATCGATCGGCAACGGGCTCACTGGCGCTCCTCCCCTGCGGGTCTCTCACGACGTACTGCCTGCAGCAACTGGCTGAGCAGGCCGAGGGTGGCGGCGGCAGACTGCTCCAGCCCTGCCAGGCGCGCCTCGATGCGTTGAAGGTCGTAGCCGGCCGCAAGTCCGGCCGCCCGCTCGGCAAGCTCAGGCGACACCTGCAGCCGATCAAGATCCAGCTGGATTGCTTCAATCCCTGCCTGCGCCGTGGCTACGGCATTGACGGCGCTGTCGAGCGCACCCGTGAGGCTTGCGTCCGGACTGCTCTCGGTCGGCAACGGCCGCCGCGGCGCAGCGAACTCCTGCTTGAGCTCATCGATGACCTCGCGAACATCGTCCTCCGCGATGACATGACGCTCAGCAATGTAGGCAGCGAGCATGAGCCGGTCGCACAAGGTGTTGATGCGGCGCGGAATGCCCCCGGTGTAGCCGTAGATTGCCGTATAGGCCCCGGGCTGGAAGATCGGATCGCCCGCCCAGCCAACGTGCGTCAGGCGATGCTCGATGTAGCCCTGGGTTTCCTGCAGGTCGAGCGGACCAAGGTGGTAGGACGCGATCACGCGCTGACGCAACTGCTGCATCTCGCCGCGCTGCATGATGTCGCGGAACTCGGGCTGGCCGACCAGGAAGCTTTGCAGCAGGGCATGGTCTTCGAGCTGGAAGTTGGACAGCATGCGCAGCTCCTCGACCGCCGCCGGCGTGAGGTTCTGTGCTTCATCGACGAGCAGCAGGGCGCGCTTGCCGGCTGCGGCAACCGACACCAGATAGGTTTCGAGTGCGAGCAGCAGCCCCGCCTTGTCGAGGCTTCGGCTGGGCACGCCGAAGGCGGCCGCGACCATGCGCAACATATCGCTGGCATCGATCTGCGTACTGACGATGTTGGCAGCGACCACCTTGTCCGGATCGAGCTGCTCGAGCAGGCTACGCACGATCGTGGTCTTGCCCGCGCCGATCTCGCCGGTGATGACGATGAAGCCCTCGCTCTGGTGCAGACCGTACTCGAGGTAGGCCATTGCACGGCGATGCCCACGGCTGCCATAGAAAAACGCGGGATCGGGGTTGAGCTGGAAGGGCTTGCCGGAAAGCTTGAAGAAGGATTCGTACATCAGGGTTCCGCTTAGAAACGCATGCCGAGCGTGGCCGTGACCGCATTCTCGGTGTAATCGGTACTCCCCTCCGCCTTCTGGTAGCGATAGCGCAGGCCAGCCTGGGTCTGCGGGCCAAGCTGCCGGCTCAGGCCCAGGGAAGCGAGCAGGCGCTTCGTCTCCAGCCCGGAGCTATCTCGCCCCTCGGAGTTCGTCCGGGTCAGGCTGGCATCGAGCGCACTGGTGCCGGTGAGGCGATGGCTCCACGCCACGGTTGCCGAGGTAGTGAGTACGTTGTCGGTGTTCTGGAAGTCATCGGTACCGGGCAGCAGGCTGGAGATGTTGCTGACCAGCGAGCGATCCGCCCGCGAGACCGAGAAGCTGAGCGTATTGCGCACCCCCAGCAACGAGAAACCCGCACTCAGCGACTGATTGACGTACGCCGCGTTGGAGCGCAGCGTAAGCCGCGCAATGCAGTTCAGGAGAAGCTGGAAACGGTCGAGAGGGTCGGTGATCTCAGGAAAGTTCGCCGGATTCGAGACGAAATCCAGGCATGCCTGGCCCGAGGCCTCCGTCAGCCCGGGCCCGAGTTCCTGCGCGGTCGAGGACAGATCCCGACTCGCACTCAGGTACCACACCGAGCGCCGCATGCGGTGATTGAGGCCCAGATTGTAACCACGCCCGAAGAGGCGATCCTCAACCGTGGCCGTGATCGAAGTACGGTCGGTGGGATACCAGTCAAAACCGGCCCCCACGATATCGCCACTGGTCCTGCGGCCGCTTGCATAGTCGTTGGATTCGTGACCGCCGATTGCACGCAGGCGGAACTGCGGCGACAGGTTTGCAAACAGCGTGCCGCGCAGGGTCTCTGCACTGCGCGAGCTGCTTTCGGCCGTGCCGCCATCCGAGTCGGTGCGCGTATAGGCCAAGCCCCAACCCAGGAAGCGCCGGCCGCCGGGGTCGGAGAGGCGGACGCCCAGGGTCTCGACGTTCTGGTTGCCGAGCCCATCGCTGCCGGAACTGATCCCGCGCGACGAATACTCGACGGCACCGACCGCCGCCTCGCCGAAGCGTAGGTCCGACTCCAGTCGGGGCGCAATCGACCAGGTACGCGTTTCACTCGAGCGCTGGCTCGACAGCCGGTCGCCAGAGGCCCCGCCGGAAAACGCCGACAGATTGTTGCGGCTGATGCCGGCGTCGAAATCGATGAAAAGCAGATCCTCTACCGCCTCGAAGCTGCCGCGCCCCTGCAGGCTCAGGTAAGAGCTGTTACGGTCCGTGTCGTCGGCATAGACCAGGTTGCGCAGGCGTGCACTCAGGCCACCGTTGAGCCGGCCACTGGTGCGCGACACGGAGATGCCGGGAGAAACCTCGAAGATCCAGTCCGCCTCGCCGCCTCCCGACGCGCCACCCGCCGCGCCGGCGTTGTCGGTCCAGGTGAGCGAGGTATCGAGGGAGGGCGTGACGGTGACCGACTGTGCGAGCACGCTGCCACAGCCAAGGAGCGCGCCGACAAGCACCCCGATGACAGGCGCACGCCCGACGAGACGGACGTCAGGCAGCTTCCGGGCGGGTTTCCGGCGTTTGTCCATATCCATATCCGTATCCGTAACCGTAGTAACCGCCGACTGCACGCTCGCGCGACTTGTTCAGCACCATGAGCCTGACCGGGCAGCTATCGACGGTGGCGAGCGCCTGTCGCACGTGAGCATGCGTGGTGCGCTCAGCCTCGACCACAATGACGACCTGCCCCATGTGGGTCGCCAGCACGCGGGACTCGGTGGTCACCAGCACCGGCGGCGAATCGAACACGATGATGCGGTCCGAATAGCGTTGGGCCATCTGCGCAAGCATGCTCGTCATCGCCTCGGACGCCAGCAACTCGGTAGCGCGCTGATGCGGCATGCCGGCAGGCAGGATCGACAGCTTGTCGATGTTGGTGCGCAGCATCACGTCACCCAGATCGGGCACCTCGCCCGACAGCACATCCATCAATCCACGCTGGGCGGGCAGACCGAGCTCGCGCAGCACGGATGGGCGCGACACGTCGGCATCGACCAGTAGTACGGTGTAGTCGAGCTCCATCGCCATGCTGATGGCGAGATTGATTGCGTTGAACGTCTTGCCTTCGCCCGGCAAGGCACTGGTGATCATGATCAGGTTGCCGCTCTCGATCGCAGCCGGCCCGGCATCGGTGGCGTTGCGCAGCAAGGGCCGCTTGATGATGCGGAACTCCTCGGCGATCGAACTGCGCGGCTGGTCCGGCGTGACGAAGCCGCGCGCAGCCAATCTTTCCAGGTCGATACGGATCGAGCGCCCCACAGCCCGGGCCGCCTTGGGGGCATCGTCTGCCGCCGGCGCCGCGGCTTCCGCTGTCCGGATGACCTGCTCAGGCTTGGCCAGGCGGTCTCCCTTGGGAGCGGCAGCCGGCGCCGCCGCTGCAGACGGGGAAGGCGCCCGCGCGCTCTCGACTACCACGGCCGCTGGCTGCTGTTCGCCATCGGGCTCGCGGGCCGCTTGCTTGAGCCTGTCCAGGCGCTCGACTGCTTTTTCGATAATGCTCATCGTGTGTATCCGTTCAGCCCTGCAGTATCTTGAGTGCGGCGGTGGCGAAGGCGAAGGCCCCGGCGTAGGCGGCCAGCCCACCTCCGAACGCGATCAGGCCGTTGCGACGCTTGCGCCGGCGCTCAGGCGTCGGCAGCATCGACACCGTACCCAGCACCGGCAGGCCGCTGATCTCGCGCAGCTGACGCGGATCGCCGAAGGACGGTCGCAACTGGCTGATCAGGAAGGTCAGCGCAAACCCGGCCCCCAAGCCCACCAGCGCAGCCAAAGGCAGCAACAGCAGACGATTCGGTGCAGACGGCTTGGTCGGCATCGACGGCGGATCGATGACGCGGAAATCGGCAATACCAGCCTGGGTGTTCATCTCGGCAGCGATGCTGGCCGACTCGCGGCGCGACACGAGCGCATCGTAGTTGGATTTATGGACGCTGTAGTCGCGATTGAGCTGCGCCATCTCCGTCTCGAGTTGCGGAATACGCTGCGCGTCGGCCTGCAAGGTTTCGAGCCTGCTTTCGAACTCGGTCACGCGAGCACGCAAGGAGGCCACACGCGCCTCTCCCTGGGCCAGTGCAAGCCGCGTCTGCTCGATCCCCGACCCCATGCCAAAACCGCCCATCGGACTGGCGACCGGATTCTCGCGCATCTGTGCGAGGAGATCCTGCTTCTGCTTCTCGAGCTCCTCGATCACTCGCCGAGCACCGACCACATCCGGATGGCGCTCGGTGTAGCGCTGCAGCAAATCGTCGAGGTTGCGCTGAAGCGTTTCGATGCGTGCATCGATCTCCGGGGTGGCCAGCATCGGCGGCGGCGCAAAATCGGCCTCGGACTGCCCGCTTGCCAACTGCTGCTTCATCGCATCACGCGAGTTCTCTGCCTCGCGGAGCTCGAGACGGGCCTGACGCAGTTGCTCGTTAACGTCGGCAATCTGCGTGATGTAGTCGCGCGTGCCGGCGCCAAGCAGCGCCATGTTGCGCAGACGGAAGTCCTTCAGCCGGTTCTCCGCCTCGGTCAGCTTCTGCTCGTAGCTGCGGATCTGCTCCTCGATGAACCGGCGCGCGGCGTCGGCATCCTGGCGGTTGCTCCCCAGGCCCGACTCCACGAACAAGGACAGCAAGGACTGGACTACGCGCTGGGCACGCTCGGGCCTCGTATCGGCGTAGGCGAGGGTGAACAGGTTGTCCCGCCCGGTGGAGCGGATCTGCAGGTCGCTCATCAGGGCGTTGATCAGCGCCTCGCGCTCCGCCGGACTGCGCACGCCCAGATCGAGGTCAGCCATGGTGATGAGCTTCTCGACGTTCGGCCGGCTGATCAGCGTGCGGCTGAGCATGTTGATCTGCTGACTGACGTTGGGCTGCACCGCGAGGCCCGACATGAGCGGCCGAAGTACGGACTGCGTATCGACATTGATGCGAGCGGTAGACTCGTACTTGTCGGGCATGAGATAGATCGCCACCCCGCCGGCGACGCCGACCAGCCAGGCCAAAGCCAGGCCCCACCAGCGGAATCGCCACATGCCGCGCAGGTAGCCTATGACTTGAGATACGAGTTCTTCCATGTGTCCTTGCCGTGCTGCACGCCAAGACCCCAGCCACAAGCGGGCCGGGTGCCGACGTTCGAGTGAGAGATCAGAACCAGCTCTGCGGAATGATCAGTACGTCGCCCGGACGCATCTCGACGTTGGCCGAGACGTCGCCACGCTTCACGAGATCGCGAATACGGACGCTGTACTGCTTGTTGCCTTCGGCCGTGCGCAGGATGGTCGCTGCATTGCCGTCGGCGAAGTCGGTGAGACCGCCCACTGCAATCATCACGTCGAGCAGGGTCATCTTCTGCTTGTAGGGCAGCGTCTGCGGATTGCCTGCCTCACCGATCACGCGAATCTGCTCGCTGTACGGTCCGACGAACCCGGTGACGATGACGGTGACGACCGGATCACGGATGTACTTGGCGAGGTGCTGTTCAATGTCGCGGGCAAGCGTGGTCGAATCCTTGCCCATTGCAGGCAGATCCTCGACGAGCGGCGCCGTGATCTTGCCGTCGGGCCGCACAGGCACCGACGTTGACAACTCAGGGTTGCGCCACACGTTGATCGAAACGGTGTCCCCCGGGCCGATCACATAGTTGTAGTCCGCGTCTGCCGCGGAGGGCGGAGCGGGTGGAAAGCTCGACGCACATCCAGCCAGCACACCCACCGCCAGCACCGGCATCAAGCACCGCCCAAGCGAACTCCATGCGCCCCGTAAGCTGCTCACCATGACAAGCCCCCTGTTCTGTCTCAAGATTCGCAATGATACGACGTCGATCCACGATTGGGGATGCTAGGCGGATGCAGGTTTGCGTCGACAGGAACAAATGCACACAATCGCTTACACTACGCAGTGATCGACGTCTGTAGATTCTGGAACGTTTGTTGCAACAGAAGGGCCTGCGCGCGGCAGATATAGCGAGCAGGTCGGCGCTATACTGTCCTGAACATCACTCGAGAACTCGGCCACTTCCATGCATGGATCACAACCTGCGCCTGACGCCTTACATGCGTCCATGGCGGTCAGTAGTGCGCGCGCGCCTCATTCCGACGGCGCCCAGCCTGGCAATGCCGGCTTCGTCAACGCGCTCCCTCCCCCGCTCGATGCGGCCAACGGCCTGGCTTTCGAGCAGAACGGGTTCCAGATCCGCATCGCCAACGGCTGTGACGATCTGAAACGCCAGAGCAGCAGGCTGGTGGAGCGCATGTATTCGGCTCGCGGCCTGTTCCCTTACGGGATGCACGCCGAGCTCGATCGCCGGGACATCACCGTGGTCGCGCTGCGCGAAGGACACGCGGTTGCGACGCTCACTCTGCGTATGGATCTGGGCTCCGGCCTGCTGGCAGACACTTTGTACAGCAATGAGATCGACGCTGTCCGAAAAACCGGCGGCAAAGTGTGCGAAATCACACGACTCGCAATCGATCCCGACCTTGGCTCGCATGATGCGCTCGCCGGACTGCTGCAGGCGCTCTACGTGCTGGCGAAGCTGACCCAGCGAATGTCGGACGTCTTCATCGAAGTCCATCCTCGCCACGCACGCTTCTATCAGCGCATCTTCGGGTACAGGGTTGCCGGCCCCGAGCGCGTCTGCCCTCGCGTCGGTGCTGCAGCGGTACTGCTTCACCTTTCGCACCGGCAGTTCGAACGCGCTTTGGCCAGGCATGACGACGAAGCCGGCCGACCTCCACCGCGCGCAACCCGCCTGCTCCCGTCTGAAACCACCCTCCAAGACCTGCTGGCAGGACTCAAGCGCAGCTGAGCCGCGCTCGATGAGGCTGTCGCAAGCTCGCCGAACACTGCGTTGGAGCGCATGATCATTGCTGTCACGTGCTACGCGACGGACAAGCACTGACCAAGGTTTCGGCCCACGCATCAAGCCGCCCCAACGGCAAGGCCGCGCGCTCCTGTCGGCACTCAGAACCAGTGACGAACCTCCACGTAGGCACGGTCACTGCGATCGAAAGCACTCAGGCGTCCCGTACCACTGCCACCAAACACATCGACACCAGTCACGGCACGCCAGGCCGGCGCGAACTTCCAGGTCAGCTTCGGCCTGAGCATGTAGTCCGAACGGTTGAGACTGGAAACGGCCAGGAACTCGAGTTCCAGCTCATTGCCGATCGAATGCACAGCCTGGAAGGTCAGGCCGGACTCGAGCCTGTCGCTCACCATGGTGCTGCGATGCTCATCGAGCCAACGACCGTATAGCTGGGTGTTGAAGCGCCAATCGGCACCTGCCGGGATATCGGCACCGATCGCATAGTCGATCATGTCCGTCTTCTCGAGCCCGAGCAGCCTGCCGCCCGGAACCGGCGCCGCGACCAATGTGTTGACGCCACGCCCACGGGTATGAACCGCCTCACCCTTGAGTACGAAGCTACCCAGGTCCTTGCTGAAGGTCGCACCGATCTGATGCAGTCGCTCGTGCCGCAAGGAGGCGGTGCCCACCCCCACTTCGTACAAGGTCGGCGCGACGTCGTAGCTGCGGTAGTAGAAGGCCGACAGATCCCAGCCACTCACCAGATGGGAGACGCGTGCGCCCCAGTTGCTGTTGCGCAGACTGTCAGAGGGCTTGTGCTCGGTCACGACGGTATTCGCCGGCAGTGCGGCAAAGGTGTAGAAATCGCCACCCGGCTTGCCGATCTCGTCGAAGCTGGGCCTGGGGATCCAGACCAGCTCGAAGTGGCTGCTGCCGGCAAAGTACTCCGCCCGCGCCGCCCACTGCGCAATGCGCAGGCTTTCGAACTCGGGCAGCAGGAACTCTCGCATGTCGCGGGCCGAGACGACGTCGGCAAAGAAGAAGCCGACCATCTCGCCCCAGATGATGTGCTGGCGGCCGAGGCGGAACTCCCAGTCGCCCTGGCCAAGATCCACGTAGGCCTCGCGCAGGATCAGATTGCGCCGCTGGTCCCTGCGCACGGCGGCCGGGTAGTGCTCATCCTCGAGATCGAAGGCCGCATCCGCATCGGCACGCGCGTTGAGCTTCCAGCGCACTCGAGGCGCAAGCTGGCCACTGCCGGCAAGCTCGACGCGGGCACGCAGTCGCGACCAGTGCTCGGGGTCGGGCAGTGTGTAGGCGGCCCCCAGCTCGGCATAACCGCTCCACTTCATGCCGCTGCCCGCAGCGGCGCCTTCCGGGGCGCCGACATCGAAGAGCGCATCGAGCTCTGCATCGAACTCGGCATCCTCCGCAGCGTCACTGGCATCATCGGCCGCATGCGCCGGCGGGAGGATCATGAACAGCGCCACGGCGGACAGGGTGGCAAGGGCGAGTCGATTCAAGGCAGGCATGGTGTGCTTTCTCACTAGATTTCCGGGTCTTCTTCGTCACGCGGCCGACGGTCCTGCACGAACACCCAGCGCCCCTCGGCTTTCATGCCGAGTGCGGTGATCTGGCCGTCGGCGATGCGCACCAGACGGTCAGCCATGTTCATGACCTTGCGGTCGTGAGTGGAGAACACGAAGGTGGTGCCGGACTGGCGGTTGATGTCGCGCATCAGCTTCAGGATGCTCGAACCCGTCTTGCTGTCGAGGTTCGCAGTGGGCTCGTCGGCAAGCACGATCTTTGAATGCGTGGCGAGCGCGCGCGCAATCGCCACGCGCTGGCGCTGACCGCCCGAAAGCTGGTTCGGGCGATGGTCGGCATACTTGCTCAGGCCTACCATGCCAAGATAGTGCCGGACCCGCTCGGCACGTTCCTTCTTCGACAACTCCGGCATCTGCAGCAACGGATACTCGACATTCTCCTCTGCCGACAGCACCGGCAGCAGGTTGAAGGTCTGGAAGATGAAACCGATGGTGCGCGCGCGCAGGTCGGCAAGCTGATCGGGCGTGCGATCGGATACGTCATGACCGTCGATGACCACACGGCCCGCGCTTGGCGTGTCGATACAGCCTATGATGTTGAGCAGGGTAGACTTTCCGCTACCGGACGGCCCTGCGATGGCGAGAAACACGCCGGGCTCGATCGACAGGGTAACGTCTTCGAGCGCCTGGACGAGTTGATCCCCCAGCAGGAAACGCTTGCTCACGTGTTCGACCTGGACGATGGGCATGTGCAGGGCTGAAAATCTGATTGGACGCCGAAAGGATAGCACTCATGACGCACAGTTTACGATCCCGTCGCCGCTTCGTTGCCGCTCTGGCGGGCGGCCTGCTGCTCCCCACCCTGCTGCGGGCAGCCGACGCCCAGGACGACGACGAGGCTGTCAGTGTGGTGGCCGCCGCCGATGCGGTGCGCTTTCCACGCGAGAGCTTCCAGACCGAAATCTCGGTCGCCAACCTCAGCGACGGCAAGGAGGGCGACACGCGCAAGTATCGCGTCCTGTCACGCGGCAACGAGAACACCATCGTCCTCACTCTCGAGCCCGCCACCGAACGCGGCCAGGCACTGCTCATGCGGGGCCGCGATCTATGGGTGTTCATGCCGGCGGTGTCGCAGCCGGTACGCCTGTCGCTGGCGCAACGGCTCACAGGCCAGGTGGCCAATGGCGACCTCGCACGCGCAAACTTCGCCGGCGACTACCGGCCGACCATCGCCGGTCGCGACAGCGTGGGCGACACGCCGGCGGTGGTGCTGGACCTCACCGCGGTGGACCGCAGCGTGACCTACGCGCGGGTGAGGTACTGGGTGGCGGAAGCCGACAAACGCCCCCTCAAGGCCGAGTTCTATGCGCTCTCGGGCCGACTGCTTAAAACCGCGTTATACGAGGACTTCCGCCAGATGGCAGGGCAGCTGCGCCCAACTCGGCTGGTCATGGAAGATGCGCTGAAAAAGGGCGAGGTCTCCGTGCTGACCTACGAGAACATGAACGTCCGCGACCTGCCCGAACGCATGTTCACCCGCGAGTACATGCGCCGGCTGCAGCAATAGCCTCATGGCACGACCCGGATCTTGCCGCCGGTGACGGCAAGCAGATGGCGCGCCAAGGCTTCGCGCACGCTGTCTTCGCCATGAACGAGGCGTACCTCGGCCGGCAGGTGGCGCATACGGGTAACGAAGCGAGTGAGGTTGTCGCGGTCGGCATGTGCCGAATAGCCTGCAAGCGTGTGGATGCCGGCACGGATATCGACACGTTCGCCGTCGAGTTCCACGTAACCGCCGCGCGGCCCGTAGGTCTGGATCGCGTGCCCGGGCGTGCCGCGCGCCTGATAGCCGACGAAGACGACGTCGTGGCGAGCGTCGCCGAGCATGGCCTTGAGGTAGTTCACCACCCTGCCGCCAGCGCACATGCCGCTGGCGGCAATGACGATAGCCGGTTCGCGACTGCGCGCGAGGCGGCGTACGTTGGCTTCGTGCAACGCATGGCTGTCGATCGCGACCAGCTGCTCGTAGGAAAGGGGCTTACGCCCGGCGCGCACCCTGGCCTTGGCCTCTGCATCCCAGAACGGCTGCAATTCCCGGTAGAGCTCGGTGAAACGCCACGCCAATGGTGAGTCGAGAAAGATCCTGAGCTGCGCCCACTGCCCGGCAAACTTGCCGGGGCGCCGACGCTGCCGGTACAGGATGTCCTCGAATTCGTACAGCAACTCCTGCGTGCGGCCAATGCTGAAAGCCGGGATGATGACCGTGCCGCCATCACGCAACGCATGCTCGACCACGGCCTGCAGGCGCTCGCGACGGCTGCGGCGATCCTCGTGCACGCGGTCACCATAAGTACTCTCGAGCACCACGACATCGGCCTGCCAAGGCGGCTGCGGCGCGGGCAGCAAGGGCGCATGGGGTGCCCCCAGGTCTCCCGAGAACAGCACCCGCTTGGGCTGCGGCCAAGCCGCGCCGGAAAGCTCGCATTCGACATAGGCCGAGCCGAGGATGTGACCAGCACGCTGGAGGCGGATGCGACAGATGGCGTCCGGGCTGCGGTACACGGTATGCCACTGGCGGTAGGGCAAGGCGCGGATGCGCGCTTCAACAAGCTTGAGATAGCGCTCGACGATCTCCTTGTTGCGGCTGACACCAAGCTCGAAGGCATCGGCAAGCACCGTAGGCAACAGCCGCGCCGAGGGCTCGCTGCAGAAGATCGGCCCCTTGAAACCCGCCGCAAGCAGCCAGGGCAGGCGACCGCAATGGTCGATGTGCACATGGGTAAGAACGAGCGCACCAATGCCCCTGACCGGGAAGTCGATGTCCAGCCGGTCCGCTGCAGCGCGACCATCGGGTGCGGTCTCGGCGCCCTGGAACAAGCCGCAGTCGACCAGCAGGCTGCTGTCGTCCTCGATGAAAAGCTGATGGCAGGAGCCGGTCACGCCGTTGCGCGCGCCGTGATGCACGATCGTCGGGTTCATGCCGGGATTCTAGCGGCACCACCCATTCATGCCAAATGGAAGGCCGTTCCAGGACGACCCTGCAGCATCAACCGCTTGCCCTACCCGATGTCTTACTCCATGCCCCACTTCTGCAGCCGATAGCGCAGCTGGCGCAAGGTCATGCCGAGGTTGCGCGCCGCCGCACTGCGATTCCAGCGTGTCTGCTCGAGCGCGCGGATGATGCGCAGACGCTCGGCGTCGTCGGCAGCGGGTTCCTGCCCGGGCTCTCCGCCGCCGCCATGGTCGCCGAAATCGCCTGGCACCTGAAAGCCAAAAGGCCCCGCGGCACTGTCGGTAAGCCAGCCAGACGCCGTCTGGTCCGGGTAGAGCTCGATGTCGGCGGCGTCGATCTCGTCGCCCTCGCACATCGCGCAGGCACGCTCGAGCAGGTTCTCGAGCTCGCGCACATTGCCCGGGAAGGCATAGCCCTGCAGCGCATGCAGCGCGGCGGCCGACAGTCGGCGCGGCGCCCCGCCCTCCCGCGCAGCCAGGCGAGCGAGGATGTGCTCGGCAAGCGCGGGAATGTCCTCACGGCGCTCGCGCAGCGGCGGCATGCGCAAGGTGATGACGTTGATGCGGAAGAAGAGGTCCTGGCGGAAGCGCCCTTCCGCGACCAGTCGCCCGAGATCCTGATGCGACGCCGACAACAGGCGCACATCGACCGGCTCCTCGGCATGGGCACCGACCGGCCGTACCGCGCGCTCCTGGATGGCGCGCAACAGCTTGACCTGCATGGCCAGCGGCAACTCACCGATCTCGTCCAGAAACAGCGTGCCGCCGCTCGCAGCCTGGAACAGGCCCTGCTTGTCGCTGGCTGCGCCGGTGAAGCTGCCCTTGCGATGACCGAAAAACTCGCTTTCCATCAGCTCGGGCGAGATCGCTCCGCAGTTCACCGGCACAAAGGGCCCGGCGGTACGCGTCCCCAGGCTGTGGATGAAGCGGGCGATGACCTCCTTGCCGGTCCCCGACTCACCATGGATGAACACGGGCGCCTGGTTGCGCGCAAGCTTCTCGGCCTGGGCGCGCAACTGCATGAAGGCGGGCGAATGCCCGATCAGGGCACGTTCGGGCGTGGTTCCCGCAGCCTTATCCCCGGTCGCGCCCAGCCTGAGGGCATGGGTGACGAGCTCGCGCAGGGCCTTGAGCTCGACCGGCTTGGTGACGAAGTCGAAGGCACCGAGCTTGAGTGCCCTGATCGCCGTCTCGATACTGCCGAATGCGGTGATCACCGCCACCGGCAAGCCCGGGCAGTGTGCCTGGATGTGCTCCACCAGGCCAAGCCCATCGCCATCGGGTAGCCGCATGTCGGTCAGGCACAGGCGATAACGGCGGGCCTCCAGTCGGGCGATCGCATCGGCGACGGTACCCACTGCGTCGCAAGCCAGACCAAGACGCATCAGCGACAGTTCGAGCAGTTCGCGGATGTCTTCCTCATCGTCGACGATGAGCACATCGACTGACTGGGGGCGTTGACGGCGTTCGACGGCATTCATGGTGTCGTGCGTCCGGTAAGAACCAGGTGGGCGCCCTGGGTGGAGGGCGCAAGCTCTAGCGTGGCGTCGTTGGCCTCGGCGAGCTCGCGTGCGATGTAAAGGCCCAGCCCCGTGCCCTTGGGGTGGGTGGTGAAGAAGGGCTCGAACAACTGCGCGCGCATCGCCTCATCGAAGCCCGGGCCGTCGTCGCTGACGTGCAGCGCCGCACGCCCCCCAGCCAGGAGTTCGGCACTCAGGCGCACCGAGCCCGGCGCACCCGAGCAATAGCGGCTGGCATTGGCAAGCAGGTTGTCGAGGACCTGATGCAGATGGGCACGATCGATCGCAAAGGTTAGACCAGGGTCGATGTCGACATGGTACAGGCCCTCTTCCTGGGCAGCGCGGAACACCCTGGCGTCGATCACCTCGGCGACGAAGGCGGCAAGCGGCAGCGCCTCGGGCATCGCCTGTTCGCGCCGCCCCAGCGCCAGCACGTCGCGAATCATGCGCTCGATGCGGTGGGCATTGTCGTTGATGATGCGCACGAGCCTGAGCTGCATCTCGCCGCGCTTCTCCTCACGCAACAGTTCGGCCGCCTGGGTGACGGCCGACAAGGGGTTGCGGATCTCATGCGCCATGCTGGCGGTCAGCCGCCCGAGTGCCGCCAGCTTGATCTGCTGCAGGTGGCGCTGAATGTCCTCGAAGTCGGTCAGATAAAGCAGCGTATCGCCCGCAGCTGCGCTCCCGGCCTCTCCCGCCACGCTGCGGCAACGCAGCAGACGGCCGTCCGCGCCGATACGCAGCAAGCGCCCCTCGTCACCAAGCGCCCCCTGCAGGATCGGTCTGAAACCCTCGTCGAGGTCGGCCAGCGCCAAGCCCTCGAGGGCTTCCGCGCTCGAGTGGGTCAGGCCCAGCAGTGCTATCGCCTGCGCGTTCAGGTGCAGGATCCTGCCCTGCGCATCGACCACAATCACGCCGTCCTGCATGTCGCGGATGATGTGCTCGCTGACCGCCTGTTGCTTGGCGAGCGCCAAGCCACGCTCGGCTGCCAGGGTGGCGTTGGCCTTGGCGCGCAGGGCAAGCAGGCGGGCGACGAGGGCGATGCCGAAGAAGCCCGCGCAGAATATGCCCACCTGCAGGAAATCGACCGAGTCGCTGCCTGCCGCATGGCGCCAGGCGTTCTCGATGAGCACCGCCAGGGTGGCCAGGGCCGCGAAGAACAGCACCATCCGCCCTTCCATGACCAGGCCCGCGCCCGCGAGCACGATCATCATCAGCACCGGCATACCGCTGCGGTAACCGCCGCTCGCCCACATGATGACGGACAGTGCGAGCACATCGACCAGTACCTGCAGGACAATGACACGCTCTGCGCCGAGACGCCGCGACGCATCGGGGAAACCGAGCGCGAGAACCAGGCCCAGGTAGGCAAAGGCTGCGACCTGGAACACCAATGGTCGCTCCCCGCCCAGGCCGAGGTCGCGGCCCGCGACAAGGAACAGCCCGGCCATGAGCAGCCGGAACAGGTTCAGGTAGCGAAGCGACGTGCTGCGGGTGCGTTCGACCTCGGCAGCCGCGGCCGCTGATTCAGTGCGCACGTGGTCCGGCGCGACGATGGGCGTCGCAACAGTAAAAAGCCCGCTCGTCGGACACCCCTTCGGACTCGGGCACATTCACGCCGCAATGTGCGCACTCGAGCATCCGCTCGGGTGCGGCACGCTCTTTCCTGGCGGCGCGGCGCGCAGCAAATCCACCCTGGTCCTTGAAGCGCCGCAAGGCCGCACGCAACCACCAGATGGCAATGAAGACGAGGATCAGGATGAGCAGATTGCGCACGTTGAAGGGCGCAGACCCTGCGCCACGGCAGTGGAAACGCCCGGATTCTAGCACGCCCCCCCTACGGCCATTGCCCACGGCGGGCGCGGGTTTGCGACAATAAGGCCCCTGCTCCCGACCGCATCGCCGCGCCATGCCATCCTTTCCTGCTCCCCTCGCTTCCCGCCTGCCCGCCGTCGGCACGACGATCTTCACCGTGATGTCGCGCCTGGCCCAGGAGTGCGGCGCCATCAACCTGTCCCAGGGCTTTCCCGATTTCAACGCCGAGGACGTGTTGTTCGAGCGCGTCGGACATTGGATGCGCACCGGCCACAACCAGTACGCGCCGATGGCCGGCTGCCTTGCGCTGCGCGCGGCAATCGCCGCCAAGGTCGAGACGCTGTATGGCACGGCCTATGACGAGGAGTCAGAGATCACCGTCACCGCGGGCGCCACCCAGGCCTTGTTCACCGCCGTGACTGCATGCGTGCATCCCGGCGACGAGGTCATCGTGTTCGAGCCGGTGTACGACTCCTACGTGCCCGCGATCGAGCTCGCCGGCGGCACGCCGGTGCGGCTGCAGCTCTCCGCCCCCGACTACCGCCCGGACTGGGAAGCGGTGGCCGCGGCGATAACGCCGCGCACGCGCATGATCATGATCAACACCCCGCACAACCCCACCGCGACCATCTGGACGCGCGCCGACCTCGACCGCCTGGCTGCGCTCACGCGTGGCACCGGCATCATCGTGGTGGCCGACGAGGTCTACGAGCATATCGTGTTCGATGGCGCCAGCCACGCAAGCTGCGCCGCACACCCCGAACTGGCGGCGCGCAGCTTCGTGGTCTCGAGCTTCGGCAAGACCTACCACATCACCGGCTGGAAGGTCGGCTACGTACTGGCGCCCCGCGAGCTCATGGCAGAGTTCCGCAAGGTGCACCAGTTCAATGTGTTCACGGTGAACACCCCGGTTCAACTCGCGCTCGCCGACTACATGGCCGACGCCGGCCGCCACACCGGACTGGCCGCCTTCTACCAGGCCAAGCGCGACTACTTCCGTGCCGCACTGGCCAACTCTCGCTTCGATCTGCTGCCCGCGCACGGCACCTACTTCCAGCTCGCCCGCTACGAGCGCATCAGCGCACTCGGCGACACGGCCTTCTGCGAACACCTGACCCGCAAGGTGGGCGTGGCCGCCATACCCGTATCGGCCTTTTTCGCAGACGGTCGCGACGAACGCGTGATCCGTTTCTGCTTTGCCAAGAACGAAACCACCCTGGCCGCAGCCTGCGAACGGCTCAATGCCATTTGAGCGACTTCCCGGGCACGGACCAGGGCACGACTACCCCAACTCGATTACTCGATCCACGCTGGACAACCGATAAGCATGTTCCAACAACCGATCCCCACCCTGTGCCGTGACGGCGACCGCCTGCTGGTCCTCGACCAGACCTTGCTGCCCTTTCGCACCGAACGCGCCGCCCTGAGCACCCTGGACGATGTGGCTGCCGCCATCCGCGACATGCAGGTGCGCGGCGCCCCCCTGATCGGCGCCACCGCAGCCTTCGGCGTGGCACTCGCACTCGAGCGGCAGGGTGCCGACGACCGCAGCTTGCAGCACGCCCTCACCGTACTGGGCGCAACCCGCCCGACCGCAGTCAACCTGCACTGGGCGCTGGCGCGCATGGACACGGCGCTGCGGCCGCTGCGGCCCGCGCAGCGGCTAGCTGCGGCGTGGGCCGAAGCGGAAGCCATACGGCTCGACGATGCACAGACATGCGATGCGATCGGCCGCCACGGCCTGGACATCCTGCGCGCGCTGGCAGCAACTCGCACGCGCCCGCTGCGCATCATGACGCACTGCAACGCCGGCTGGCTTGCAACCTGCGGCGCCGGCACCGCGCTGGCGCCGATCTACGCCGCGCAGGCCGCGGGGCTCGCAGTCGAGGTCTTCGTCAGCGAAACCCGTCCGCGCAACCAGGGCCTGCTCACAGCCTGGGAACTGCGCGCCGCAGGCGTCGCCCACGTACTGATCGCCGACAATGCCGCCGGCCTGCTGCTGATGCGCGGCGAGGTGGACCTCGTCATCACCGGCGCCGATCGCATCGCTGCCAACGGTGACACCGCCAACAAGGTCGGCACCTACCTGAAGGCACTCGCCGCACAGGCGGCCGGCGTGCCCTTCTACATCGCCGCACCACACTCGACGCTCGACTTCAGCTGCCCGGACGGGGCTGCGATCCCGATCGAGGACCGCGGCGCGGACGAGGTTTGCCGGCTGCGCGGCGTCGCTCCTTCGCCCGGAACCAAGGACGACGAGGGCGAGATCGCCACCGTGCGCCTGGCCCCGATGGACACCCGTGTCGCCAACCCCGCCTTCGACGTGACCCCGGCGGCACTGATCCGCGGCATCATCACCGAACGCGGCGTGGTCGCCGCAGGCGAACTGGCGGCGCTGTACCCGGAGCGCCGGCAATGAACGGCCACGGCCCGGCTCGCACCACAGCGGGCACAGCGACAGACGAGACGGCCCTGCGCACCACCCTGCTCGACACCCTGCGCGCCATGGGCGCGGCACGCCTGAACGTGGGTACGGCGGGCAACGCCAGCGTACGGCTGGACGGCGGGGACATGCTCATCACCCCCAGCGGCGTGCCTGCCGAGCGCTGCCGCCCCGAGGACATGGCGGTGATGGCGGCGGACGGCAGCCGGCGCGGGGCGCTCGCCCCGTCGTCGGAGTGGCAACTGCACCGCGACATCTATGCCGCCTTTCCGGCGGCGGGAGCGGTGCTGCATGCCCACGCCCCCTTTGCCACCGCATTGGCTTGCCAGCGGCAGGAGATCCCGCCCTTCCACTACATGATCGCGCGCTTCGGTGGCAGCACGGTGCGCTGTGCACGCTACGCCACCTTCGGCACCCAGGCACTTTCCGATGCCACGACGGCAGCGCTGCAGGACCGTAACGCCTGCCTGCTGGCAAACCACGGCATGGTCGTTTTCGGTCGCGACCTCGAGCACGCATTGGCGCTGGCGATCGAGTTCGAGACCCTGTGCGAACAATACTGGCGCACCCTGCAGATCGGCACGCCAGTGCTGCTCTCGGCGGCAGAGATGGACGAGGTCATCGAGCGCTTCCGTTGGTACGGCAAGGCGCGCAAGGCATGACCGCCCACCGGTCAACGTGAAAGCCCCTGCGCGAACGGGAGGCGTTCGTCCGCGCAGGGGCTTGGCGCCGGAACACGGCGCGGGGGGGCGGCTGCGGGGCCGCCCTGTCAGGGTCGGAGCCGGTGAATCAATCCGCCTGGCGACGCAGGAAGGCGGGGATGTCGTAGGTACCGACGCCGCTCGTGCTCATGGCCTCGACCGTCGTGCGGCGGCCGCTGCGCATCACGGCAGGCACATCGAGACTGTTCATGTCCACCGCGCCGCTGCTCATCGACGGGCCGTAGGTACCCGTCCCCTGCACCACCTGCATGACCGGCTGACGGGCGGCACGCGGGGCGCCAAGGCCAGTGGCCACGACGGTGATGCGGATGCGGTCTTCCATGGTCTCGTCGAACACGGTGCCGTACTTGACGAAGGCCTCAGGCGCAGCGAAGGCCTGCACGGTCTTCACCGCATCGCGCACTTCCGACATCTTGAGCGACTTGCTGGCGGTGATGTTGATCAGCACGCAACGCGCGCCCGACAGTTCGGTGCCCTCGAGCAGCGGCGAGACGGCAGCCTGCTCGGCAGCGATGCGCGCGCGGTCCAGGCCCGAAGCCTCGGCCGAGCCCATCATCGCACGGCCCATCTCGGCCATCGCGGTACGCACGTCCTGGAAGTCGACGTTGACCAGGCCGGGAACGTTGATGATCTCGGCGATGCCACCCACCGCCGAACGCAGCACGTTGTCTGCCGAGCGGAAGCACTCCTCGAAGCCGGCATCGTCGCCATAGACGTCGAGCAGCTTGTCATTGAGCACGACGATCAGCGAATCGACATGGCGGGTGAGCTCTTCCACGCCGCTCTCGGCGACACGGATACGGTTCTCGAAGTCGAAGGGCTTGGTCACCACGGCGACGGTCAGGATGCCCATCTCCTTGGCAATCTCGGCCACCACCGGTGCCGCACCGGTACCGGTGCCGCCACCCATGCCGCCGGTGATGAAGACCATGTGTGCGCCTTCGAGCACCGCAGCGATGTCATCACGCGACTCCTGCGCAGCGGCACGGCCCGCCTCGGGCTTGGAGCCGGCGCCGAGGCCCGTCTTGCCCAGCTGAACCTTGGTGGTCGCCAGGCAGCGATTGAGCGCCTGGGCGTCGGTGTTGGCGGAGATGAAATCCACCCCCTTCACGCCTTCACGGATCATGTGGTCGACAGCGTTGCCGCCGGCACCGCCCACGCCAATCACCTTGATCATCGTCCCGCTCGATTCCTTCTCAACAATCTCGAACATTTGCCTCGCCTCCTGAATTGACGGCCCTGCTCAACACCGAATGCCGCCAGCCCGCATTTAGTATCAACTCCGCAGTCTACTACTAAATAGGTGCTGGTTAACCGGCCTTCATCCAAAATGACTGGACCCCGATGGTCCGGTCAGAAATTTCGTTCGAACCACGACTTCATGCGCCCGAAGAACTGCTTCACACTGCGGGTGTCGCGCGCCTGAAGCCCCCGCCGGCGCTGGGCGGCACCTTCCATGACCAGCCCCATTGCCGTCGAGTAGCGTGGCTGGCAGACCACATCCGCCAGGCCGCCGTCGTACTGCGGCGAACCGACCCTTGCCGGCATGTGGAAAACCTCTTCGGCGAGCTCGACCATGCCACGCATGACCGCCGAGCCACCAGTCAGCACGATGCCCGACGACAGCAACTCCTCGTAGCCGCTGCGGCGCAACTCCGCCTGCACGAGCTCGAACAGTTCGGACACGCGCGGCTCGATGACGTCGGCCAGCGCCTGGCGCGACAGTTTGCGCGGCGGGCGGTCGCCGACCCCGGGCACCTCGATCATTTCCTCGGCGTCGGCGAGCTGGTGCATGGCGACGCCGTGGCGCATCTTGATTTCTTCCGCCTCTGAGGTCGGGGTGCGCAAGGCCATCGCGATGTCGTTGGTGATCTGGTCGCCGGCGACCGGAATGACCGCAGTGTGGCGGATGGCCCCCTGGGTGAACACCGCGATATCGGTCGTGCCGCCGCCGATATCGACCATGCACACGCCAAGCTCCTTCTCGTCTTCGGTGAGCACGGCATGGCTCGAGGCGAGCGGCTGCAGGCTGAGGTCCATGACCTCGAGGCCGCAGCGACGCACGCACTTGATGACGTTCTGCGCCGCCGACACCGCACCGGTGACGATATGCACCTTGACCTCCAGGCGCACGCCGCTCATGCCGATCGGCTCGCGCACCCCACCCTGGCCATCGATGATGAACTCCTGGGTGAGGATGTGCAGGATCTGTTGCTCGGCCGGAATCGGCATCGCACGCGCGACCTCGATCACCCGGTCGACATCCATGGGCGAGACTTCCTTCTCCTTGATCGCGACCGTGCCGCTGGAGTTGAAGCTCTTGATGTGACTGCCTGCGATGCCGGTATAGACTTCGTGGATCTTGCAGTCGGCCATCACCTCGACCTCCTGCACGACGCGCGAGATGGCGTCGACCGTGGCCTCGATGTTGACCACGACGCCGCGCTTGAGGCCGCTGGTCGGCTGGGTGCCGAGTCCGATCACGTTGAGACGGCCGTCGGGCTTGACCTCGGCCACCATGCAGGTGACCTTGGCGGTGCCGATGTCGAGGCCGACGATCAGTTCCTTGTATTCCTTGCTCATTGCCTGCCTTTCCTGCCGCTGGGCGCCGCGGGCTGCAACAGCACCGAGGCGTCCGCCGGCGTCAGCGCGAACCCACCCGGATAGCGCAGATCCGCGACCTTGATTTCGATATCGATATCCTGCTGCACGCCAGGCCACACTGCGATGAAGCGCTGCAGGCGGTCGACGAGCGGTGCCTTGTCCTGTTCGCGGCCGAGCACGATGGTGAGGCCGCTGTCCAGATGAAGCTGCCACGCCTCGCGCGCCGACAGCGCCAGCCCCACGAGGCGCACGCCGAGCGGCTGCAGCATCGCCGAAAACTCGGCGTGGCGCGCGAGCAGCCGGGTGGACGAACCCTGCGGGCCATCGAACTGCGGCATGTCTGCGTTGCTGGCAGCGACGAAGACCTCGCCCTGGCGGTTGACCAGGCGCGCATCGCCGCTCTCGGACACCGTCCAGTAGGCCACCGCTTCGTGCTCCTCGAGGCGCAGCTCGAGCGCATCGGGCCAGCGCCGGCGCACATCAGCCTTGCGCACCCAGGGCAGCTTCTCGAAGGTGGCACGCACCTCGTCCAGATTGACGGTGAAGAAGTTGCCCTGCACGGCGAGCCGCGCGGCGTATTCGAGCTGGGCTTCGGTCACCTGCGCCGGCGGCGTCACCACCACAAGCTCGCGCAAGGGGAACAATGGCCGCGACAGGAACCAGGCAACGAGCGCCCAGCCCAGCGCGACCGCAGCACCGAGCGTGATCAGGTCGGACACCAGGTTGAGCAGCGCAGGACGATGCCAAAGGCCACGCTCGACCGGCGCGCGCGCCCGCGCACCCGCAGCGGCCTGACGGCCAGAGCGGATCGACGCAGGGCGGGCGCGTACTTCAGCCAAGGCGAGCCCCTTCCAGAAGGGTGAGACACAGGGTGGTGAAGTCCATGCCAGCCACGCGTGCAGACATCGGCACCAGAGAGTGGCCGGTCATGCCCGGCGAGGTGTTCATCTCGAGCAGATAGGGGCGGCCGTCATCGGTGAGGATGAGATCGGCACGCCCCCAGCCGCGGCAGCCGAGAACGCGTGCGGACTTCATCACCATCGCCTGCAACTCGGACTCTTGCGCGGCGGGCAGGCCGCTCGGGCAGTCATAGCGGGTGTCGTCGGTGAAGTACTTGTGCTGATAGTCATAGTTGCCGTCGGGGGCGACGATGCGCACCAGCGGCAAGGCCTGGTCCTCGAGGAAGGGGGCGGTGAGCTCGGCGCCGGCGATGAACTCCTCGGCGATCACCATGCGGTCGAAGCGCGCGGCCAGCTCCCAGGCCGCGCGCAACTGTCCGGCTTCCACGACCTTGGTTGCCCCCATGCTCGAGCCTTCGTGCACCGGCTTGACGAAGATCGGCAGGCCCAGCTCTGCCACCACCGCCTCCCAGTCGGTGTCCGCCTCGAGAATGGCGTAACGTGGCGTGGGCAGGCCAGCAGACAGCCACACCATCTTGGTGCGCCACTTGTCCATCGACAGCGCGGAGGCCATCACGCCGCTGCCGGTGTAGGGGATGCCCATCAGCTCGAGGGCGCCCTGCACCGTGCCGTCTTCGCCGCCACGACCATGCAGGGCGATGAAGACGCGGTCGAAGCCCTCTTCCTTGAGGATGTGGAGGTCGCGCTCGGCAGGATCGAAGCCGTGGGCATCCACGCCGGCCTGCTGCAACGCGGCAAGCACCGCACGCCCCGACATCAGGGAGACTTCACGCTCGGCCGAAGAGCCGCCGAACAAAACCGCAACCTTGCCGAATGCCGTACTCACGAAACGTCCTCGATGCGGGCGAGCTTGCCCGGCACACCGCCGATGCTGCCCGCGCCCATGGTGATCACCACGTCGCCATCGCGCGCGGCGGAAAGAACCATCCTCGGCATGTCGCCGATGTCCTCCACGAACACCGGCTCAACCTTGCCGGCAACCCTGATCGCACGCGCTAGCGCACGCCCGTCGGCAGCCACGATCGGCGATTCGCCCGCGGCATAGACCTCGGCAAGCAACAGACCATCGACCGTCGACAACACCTTGACGAAGTCTTCGAAGCAGTCCCGGGTACGCGTAAAGCGGTGCGGCTGGAAAGCCAATACCAGGCGGCGGCCGGGGAAGGCGCCACGGGCCGCGGCAATGGTCGCCGCCATCTCCACCGGGTGGTGGCCATAGTCGTCGATCAGGGTGAAACTGCCGGCCTCGTCACCGTCGGCGTCGAGCAGCGCGACCTCGCCGTAGCGCTGGAAGCGGCGGCCAACGCCGTTGAACTCGGCAAGCGCCTTGACGATGGCAGCGTCGGGCACCTGCACTTCAGTCGCCACCGCGATCGCAGCCAGCGCATTGAGCACGTTGTGCATGCCGGGCAGGTTGAGCTCGATCGACAGCCGTGTCGTCGTGCCGTTGACCCGCACGCAGTCGAACAGCATGCGGCCACCATCGGCGCGCACGTTCTCGGCGCGGATGTTGGCGCTCTCCGACAGGCCGTAGCGCACGATCTGCTTGGACACGCGCGGGATGATCTCGCGCACGTTGGGATCGTCCTCGCAGAGGACGGCCACGCCGTAGAAGGGCAGGCGCTGGAGAAAGTCGACGAAGGCCTGCTTGACGCGGCCGAAATCGTGGCCGTAGGTCTCCATGTGGTCGGCATCGATGTTGGTGACGACCGAGATGACCGGGTTGAGCAGCAGGAAGGAGGCGTCCGACTCGTCGGCCTCGGCGACCAGGTAGTCGCCGCTGCCCAGGCGGGCATTGGCACCCGCGGCATTGAGGCGACCGCCGATGACGAAGGTCGGATCGATGCCACCCTCGGCGAGGATGCTGGCGACCAGCGAGGTGGTGGTGGTCTTGCCATGGGTGCCGGCGATGGCGATGCCATGCTTGAAGCGCATCAGCTCGGCAAGCATCTGCGCGCGCGGCACGACCGGAACGTGGCGCTCGCGCGCAGCGACCACCTCGGGGTTGTCGGCCTTGACGGCCGTCGACACCACCACCACGTCGGCGCCGGCGACGTTGGCAGCGTGGTGCCCCCTCACCACGCTGGCGCCCATCCTCTGCAGCCGGCGGGTCGCAGCGTTGTCACCCAGATCCGAGCCGCTGACGTTGAAGCCCTGGTTGACCAGCACCTCGGCGATGCCGCTCATGCCGGCACCGCCGATGCCGACGAAATGAATGTTCCTGACCTTGTGCTTCATGCGTTTGCTCCAGCGGTTTTCGAGCTGGCGAGCGCAGCGCAGACTGCGGCCACTTCATCCGCCGCCTGTGGCCGTGCAAGCGCACGCGCGCACTCGGCCATTGCCTGCAAGCGGGAGCGATCGAGGCTCGACAGGATGCCCGCCAGACGCTCGGGGGTGAGCTCGGCCTGCGGCAGCAGATAAGCGGCGCCGTGCTCGGCAAGGAAGCGCGCATTGCCGGTCTGGTGGTCATCCACCGCATGCGGGTAAGGCACGAGCAGGCTGGCCACGCCGACCGCTGCCAGCTCGGCAACGGTGAGCGCGCCGGCCCGACAGATGACGAGGTCGGCGTCGGCGTAGGCCGCCGCCATGTCGTCGATGAAGGGACGCAACTCGCCTTCGAGCTGCAGCGTGGCGTAGGTCTGGCGCAGCCCGTCGATCTGCTTCTCGCCGGCCTGGTGCAGCACCTGCGGACGCTGCTCGGGCGGAAGGCGCAGCAGGGCCTGTGGCAGAGCCTCGTTGAGCGCGGCAGCGCCCAGGCTGCCGCCGACCACGAGCAGGCGCAACGGCCCGCTGCGGCCGCCATAACGCTCGGCGGGCGGCGCTACTGCAGCAATGTCGGCACGCACAGGGTTGCCCAGCCAACGCGCCTTGGGCAGCACATCGGGGAAGCCGCTCAGCACCCGGTCGGCCACGCGCGCGAGCACGCGGTTGGCAAGGCCGGCCACCGAGTTCTGCTCGTGCAGCACCAGCGGGCGGCCAAGCAGGGCCGCCATCATGCCGCCAGGGAAGGTGATGTAGCCGCCCATGCCAAGCACCACGTCGGGGCGGCTGCGGCGCAGCGCGCGCAGCGCCTGCCAGAACCCGGACAGCAGGTTCAGTGGCAGCAACAGCTTGCGCACCAGGCCCTTGCCGCGCAGCGCACCGAAGCGCACCCACGCCGTATCGTAGTCGCGCTGCGGCACGATACGCGCCTCCATGCCGTCCGGGTTACCCATCCACACGATGCGCCAGCCCCGTGCGCGCAGCACTTCGGCCACCGCGATGCCAGGGAAGATGTGGCCGCCGGTGCCACCGGCCATGACCATCAGGGTCTTCATGGCGTCGCCCCCCGCTTGAGCTGACGCACCTCCCAGTCGATTCGCAGCAGGATGCCGAGCGCAATGCAGTTGGCGACGATGCCCGAGCCACCGAAGCTCATCAGCGGCAGGGTCAGCCCCTTGGTCGGCAGCAGCCCCATGTTGACGCCCATGTTGATGAAGGACTGCACACCGATCCACAGGCCAATGCCCTGCGCAACCAGGCCGGAAAAGTAGCGCTCAAGCCTGATCGCCTCGCGGCCAATCAGGAAGGCGCGCTGCACGATGATCGCGAACAACACCACCACGGTGAGCACGCCGACGAAGCCGAGCTCCTCGGCAATCACCGCGAGCAGGAAGTCGGTGTGCGCCTCGGGCAGGTAGAACAGCTTCTCCACGCTACCGCCAAGGCCCACGCCGAACCACTCGCCGCGGCCGAAGGCGATCAGCGAATGCGAGAGCTGGTAGCCCTTGCCGAAGGCGTCCTGCCAGGGGTCCATGAAGCCGAAGATGCGGTCGCGACGGTAGGGCGAGGTCCAGATCAGGATGACGAAGCCGATCAGCGCCAGCACCGCGAGCAGGCCGAACACGCGCACGTTGAGGCCGCCCAGGAAGAGCACGCCGAAAGCGATGGTGGTGATGACCACGAAGGCGCCGAAGTCGGGCTCGCGCAGTAGCAGGAAGCCAACGAACAGGATCACCACCAGCATGGGCAGGAAGCCCTTGATGAAGCTGCCCATGACGTCGAGCTTGCGCACGGTGTAGTCGGCCGCGTAGAGCGCGGCAAAGATCTTCATCAGTTCGGAAGGCTGCAGGTTCACCGGCCCGAGCGACAGCCAGCGCTGGGCCCCGTTGACCTCCCGGCCCACGCCCGGGATCAGCACCACGATCAGCAGCACCACGCCGGCGACGAAGAGCGCCGGCGCCAGTTGCTGCCAGCGCGCCATCGGCAGCTGGAAGGACACCAGCCCCAGGCCAATGCCGATGGCCAGGAAGACGGCATGGCGCATCAGGAAGTAATGCGACTGGTAGCCGGTGAAACGGCTGCCCTCGGCGAACGCGATCGAGGCCGAGTACACCATGACCAGACCGAGCAGCAGCAGCGCGACTGCAGACCAGATCAGCAGCAGGTCGAGCTCGCGCGCCGGCGCCCCGCCTTTGGCGAGCCGTTGCACGGCGCGCTGGGCCGGATCGGGCTTCTGCTCGGCTGGGTGCAACAGGCCACCGAAGACATTGGCCAGCTTCATCGCGGCGTCACCTCCGCAAGGCGGTGTACCGCGGCCACAAAAACCTCGGCACGGTGCGCATAGTTGCGGAACATGTCCAGACTGGCGCAGGCCGGCGACAACAGCACGGCGTCGCCAGGCTGCGCCAGCCTGTCCGCACGCTGCACTGCAGCGTCGAGATCGGCGGCATGCTCGAGCACCACGCCGCAACCCGCCACTGCCTGTTCGATGCGGCGCGCATCACGGCCGATCAGCAGCACGGCGCGCGCCTTGCGCGCCAGTGCGGGCGCCAGCGGGGCAAAATCCTGGCCCTTGCCGTCGCCACCGGCAATCAGCACGACCGGGCAATCCATGCCCTCGAGCGCGGCAACGGTCGCACCCACGTTGGTGCCCTTGGAATCATCGTAGTAGCGCACACCGTCGGCGCGCTCGGCAACCAGCTCTACGCGATGCGGCAAGCCGCGGAAGGCGATCAGGCCACCGATCAGACGTTGCGGCTCGATCCCCAGCCCGGCCTCGCACAAGGCGAGCGCGGCAAGCGCGTTGGCGGCATTGTGGCGGCCGGCCAGCGGCAGGTCGGCAAGTGCGATCAGACGCTGCGGCCCACGCATCAGCCAGGGCCGGCCATCGATATCGGCAATACCGTAGTCGCCATCGCCCTGCGGTGCCGAGGCACCAAAACGGATCGCCCTGCGCCCGGTCAGGGCCATCGCGCGCACGCGTGCATCATCGCGGTTGAGCACCTGCACGCCATCGCCCTGAAAGATTGCGGCCTTGGTCGCGGCATAGGCCTCGAGGTCGGCATAGCGGTCAAGATGGTCGTCGGTGACGTTGAGCACAGTCGCCGCCTGCGGATTGAGCGCGTGCATGGTCTCGATCTGGAAGCTCGAGAGCTCCAGCACCCAGCAGGCGGGCAGGCTTGCACCCACCTCCAGCCGCTCCATCAGGACGTCGAGCGCAGCTGGGCTGATGTTGCCCGCCGCCACGGCATCAATGCCCACCGACCTCGCGAGCGCGGCGGCCAGTGCGGTGGTCGTGGTCTTGCCATTGGTGCCGGTGATGGCGAGGATGCGGGTCTGCTCGCGCACGTCAAGCTCGTCAAGCGCCTGCGCCAGCAGATCCATCTCGCCGGTGATCGGCAGGCCGCGTCGGTACGCTTCGGCGGCGAGACCGACGCGCGGATCCAGCCCCGGACTGAGCGCGACCAGCTCGATGCCGTCGAGCACTGCAGGATCGGCCGCCGCGCGGTCACCGCTGCGGATATCGGCCAGCGGCGCATCCTCGCGCAGCGCGTCCAGCCCCGGCGGCGCCGAGCGGCTGTCGACCACGCGCAGGTGCGCGCCACGCAGGGCGCACCAGCGTGCCATCGCCAGGCCCGACTCACCCAGGCCGATCACCAGCACACGTTTTCCGGTCAGGGCGCTCATCTCAGCTTCAGGGTGGACAGGCCGAACAGCACCAGCATGATGGTGATGATCCAGAACCGCACGACGACCTGGGTTTCCTTCCAGCCGCCGAGCTCGAAGTGATGGTGCAACGGCGCCATGCGAAAGATGCGCTTGCCGCCGGTGGCCTTGAAGTAGAACACCTGCAGCATCACCGACAGGGTCTCGGCGACGAACAGGCCGCCCATGATGAAGAGCACGATCTCCTGACGCACGATGACGGCGATGGTGCCGAGCGCGGCACCGAGCGCCAGCGCACCGACGTCGCCCATGAAGACCTCGGCCGGGTAGGCGTTGAACCACAGGAAGCCAAGGCCGGCGCCGCAGATTGCACCGCAGAATACGGCCAGCTCGCCGGCACCGGCGATATAGGGCACACCCAGGTAATTGGAGAAGCCGACGTGGCCGGCGACGTAGGCGAAGATTGCGAGGGCACCGGCCACCATCACCGTAGGCATGATCGCCAGGCCATCGAGGCCGTCGGTAAGGTTCACCGCATGGCTGGTGCCGTTGATGACGAAATAGGTCAGCGCGATGAAACCGACGATACCCAGCGGATAGGCGACGGCCTTGAAGAACGGCACGATGAGCTCGGTCTCGGCCGGCGTCGTCGCGGTAAGCCCCAGATAGACCGCGGCGGCAAATGCAATCAGCGATGTCCACAGGTACTTCCACCGGCTGGCCAGGCCCTTGGGGTCGCGGTGGACGACCTTGCGCCAGTCATCCACCCAGCCCACCGCGCCGAATCCGAGCGTAACGAGCAGGGTCACCCACATGTAGTCGTTCTTGAGGTCGCCCCAGAGCAGGATGGTGATGCCGATCGAGATCAGGATCAGCGCGCCACCCATGGTCGGCGTTCCCGCCTTGGTGAGGTGCGAGCGTGGGCCGTCGTCGCGTACGGCCTGGCCGATCTTCTTCGCAGCGAGCCAGCGGATCACTCCCGGGCCGGCAACGAGCGAGATGGCGAGCGCGGTGAGCGCGGCCAGCACGGTACGCAGCGTGATATAGCCGAAGACGTTGAAGCCACGAATGTCCTGGCCGAGCCAGAGTGCAAGTTCCAACAGCATGTCAGGAGCCGGTTTCCTTTGAAGGGGCGGAATTGTGCATTGCGGCAAGCGCGTCCGCCACCCTTTCCATACGCATGAACCGCGAGCCTTTCACCAGCACCACCGAGTCCGCATCCAGCCGCGCCACGAGCGCTCTCACGAGCGCTTCGGGCGAGCCGAAGTGATGGCCGCCATCGCCGAAGTTGCGCACCGCCACGGCGCTCATGTCGCCGAGCGCGAACAGGCCATCGATACCCTTGCTCTTCGCGTAGCCACCGATCTCGTCATGAACCTGTGCGCTGCTGTCGCCCACCTCGCCCATGTCGCCGAGCACCAGCCAGGTGTGGCCGGGGGTCGCGGCGAGCACGTCGATCCCCGCCCGCACCGAATCGGGATTGGCGTTGTAGGAGTCGTCGAGGATCAGCGCCCCCTTCGGCCCCGGGCGACGCTGCAGGCGCCCCTTGGTGCCGGAGAACCCACCCAGCCCCTCGACCACCGCCTCGAGCGCCACACCCGCAGCGAGGCAGGCAGCCGCCGCGCATACGGCGTTGCGTGCGTTGTGCAGACCCGGCACCTGCAGGGCGAACTCGACCTGCCCCTGCGGGGTGTCGAGCTCGAGCCGCGAGCCGAGGCCGCGCAGGGTACACCGGCCGCGCACGTCGGCCGCCTGGTCGACACCGAATGTCACAATCGCACGATCGGCATTGAGACCGCGCCAATAATCGGCATGCGCGTCGTCGGCATTGATGATCGCGGTACCGGCGGCCCCCAGACCTTGGTAGATGCAACCCTTCTCGCGTGCCACCTCGTCGACCGAGCCCATGCCCTCCAGATGCGCACGCTGGGCGTTGTTGACAATGGCCACCGTGGGCAGCGCGAGGCCGCTCAGGTAGGCAATCTCGCCGGGCTTGTTCATGCCCATCTCGACCACGGCTGCACGGTGGTAGTCACGCAGCTCGAGCAGCGTCAGCGGCAAACCGATGTCGTTGTTCAGGTTACCGCGGTTGGCGAGCACCACCTCCTCGCCGAATCCCTCCCGCTGCGCCTGGGCGCGCAGGATTGCGGCACACATCTCCTTCACCGTGGTCTTGCCGTTGCTGCCGGTGACGCCGATGAGCGGCAGCGCAAAGCGCGCACGCCAGGCGGCTGCCAGCGTACCCAGCGCGTACCGCGTGTCGTCCACGACGATCAGCGGCAAGGTCTCCCCAGCCGAGCCCGCCGCCTCGTGCGCCGCCGCCCAGCGGGCATCGACCATCGCAGCAACCGCACCGGCAGCCCCCGCCAAAGCCACGAACTCGTGGCCATCGAAGTGCTCACCGCGCAACGCGACAAAAAGCTGGCCTGGAACGACGGCGCGACTATCGGTGCCGACACGTTCGAAACGGGCCGCGCCAACGACACGGGCACCATGTACGGAAAGCGCGCGCAGCGCATCATGCAGGGTCATCATCGAGCAACTCCGCGCGCATGCCACCCCTGCAGGGCCAGGCGCGCCTGTTCAAGATCGGAGAATGGAATACGCTCACCGAGCACCTCCTGGTAGGGCTCGTGGCCCTTGCCAGCGATGAGGACAACGTCGTCAACTCCGGCCTCGGCAATCGCCCGCGCGATCGCCTGCGCGCGATCCACGATGCGCTCGGCGCCCGGTCCGGCCCCCTCGGCAACAGCATCCATGATGCGTACCGGATCCTCGGAGCGCGGATTGTCACTGGTAACGACGACCCGGTCGGCAAGAGCGCGGGCCACCTCGCCCATCATCGGCCGCTTGCCCGGATCGCGGTCACCGCCGCAACCGAACACGCACACCAGACGCCCCTTGCGGGTGTGCACCGTGGTGCGCAAGGCCTCGAGCACCTTGGCGAGGGCATCGGGAGAGTGAGCGTAGTCGATGACCACAAGCGGCTCGCACACACCGCCCACCAGTTGCATGCGCCCGGAAGGCGGCGTCAACCGTGACAGGACGGGGGGCAGCGCCTCGAAATCGATCCCCCGGGCGAGCAAGGCCGCAGCCACGGCAACCAGGTTCGAGACGTTGAACGGGGCGACCATGCGCACATTGACGTCGGCGCTGCGCCCTTCCCAGGCGAGGTTGAAGCGCAACCCCGCCGGCGCCGCCTGCAGACGATCGGCAAGCAGGACGCGCACGCCTGGCACCGCCTCCGTGTTCGCCGGATAGAGCGTGCACGCAATCACATCCCTGCCCTCGGCGACCAGGCGGCGCGCGAGCGCAAGGCCGAAGCTGTCGTCGATGTTGACGATGGCGGTGCGAAGCTCCGGCCTCGAGAACAGGCGGGATTTGGCTTCGCCGTAGGCCTCCATGCTGCCGTGGTAGTCGAGATGGTCGCGGCTGAGATTGGTGAAGATTGCGACATCGAAGCGGGCGCCATTGACACGCCCCTGGTCGAGACCGATCGACGACACTTCCATGGCCGTCTCGGCCGCACCAGCGGCGGCGAAGCGGGCGAACCAGCGCTGCAGCTCGAGCGCATCGGGCGTGGTGTTGAGCCCTTCCTCGAGCTCACCGGGAAAGCCGCAGCCCAGGGTGCCGACGATGCCGCAACGGCTGCCGAGCTCTTCGAAGGCGCGGGCAAGCATCTGGGTTACCGTCGTCTTGCCATTGGTGCCGGTCACTCCGCACAACCACAAACGCTCCGACGGCCGACCGTGGATTTCGTGCGCAAGGTGGCCCGCCATCTCGCGCAAGCCCTCGACAGCCAGCCCAGGCACGGTCAGGTCGCCCGGCCGGAAGCCGTCCGCCGACTCCCAGAGCAGTGCCGAAGCCCCATGCGCAACAGCATCGCCGAGATAACGACGACCGTCGGTGCGCACGCCGGGCCAGGCGGCGAACACGCACCCCGGTCCGGCCTTGCGCGAATCGGCGCTGATGTCCCGAGCCTCGACGCCAAGCGCGCGCAGGCGTTCGAGCACAGCGAGAGCCTTGTCTGCGCTCACATGTTCTCCCGCGGATCTGCACCACGCGTTGCCGCCTCCTCGGCACCACGCCGGGCAAGCTGCAGCGGTGTCAATGGAATGTCGGGCGCCACGCCGAGGGTGCGCAGCGCCCCCTCGGTGACGCGCGAGAACAGCGGTGCGGCTACTGCACCGCCAAAATACTGGCCGGCCGTCGGTTCATCGACCATCACGGCAACCACGACGCGCGGATTGGAAGCGGGCGCAAAACCGACGAAGGACGAGATGTACTTCTTCGCGTAGCGTCCGTTCTCGAGCTTGTGGGCAGTCCCGGTCTTGCCGGCCACGGTGTAGCCCGCAACCTGGGCACGCGGTGCGGTGCCACCCGGGCCCGCAGCATGCTCGAGCATGGTTCGCATCTCACGCGCCGTACTTGCGGAGAACACGCGACGCCCCGAGCTGGGCTGACCATCGACGCGCGTGAGCGACAGGGGTACGAGTTCGCCGTCGCGTGCGAAGACAAGATAGGCACGCGCCATCTGGATCAAGCTTACCGAGATGCCATGACCATAGGACATGGTGGCCTGCTCGATCGGGCGCCAGCTCTTGGCAGGCCGCAGGCGGCCGGAAGCCTCCCCTGGAAAGCCGAGGTTGAGCGCCGTACCGAAGCCGAGCTGATCAAACAGATGCCACATCTCGTCGGCGCTGAACTGCTGCGCCAGCTTGACCGTGCCGATGTTCGAGGACTTCTGGATGACTTCGGAGACGGTCATGACACCACGGCGCTTGACATCGGAGATGGTCGCAGTGCCAATGGTCATGCGCCCATTGCCGGTATCGATGAGGGTATCGGCCTTCGCCTTACCGCGCTCGATCGCCAGCGCAGCGATGAAAGGCTTCATCACCGAACCAGGCTCGAAGGTGTCGGTAAACACACGATTGCGCAGTTGCGCGCCACTCAGATTGGCGCGGTTGTTGGGGTTGAAGGTCGGCGCATTGGCAAGCGCCAGCACCTCGCCGGTACGCGCATCCAGAACGACGACAGCGCCGGCGAGCGCCTTGTGCTCGTGCATCGTGTCGCGCAGTGCAGCCCAGGCGTGATACTGGATCTTGCCGTCGATGGACAAGGCGACGTCCGCACCGTCGCGCGGCGGGCGGATGGCCTCGACATCCTCGACGATCTGGCCGCGGCGGTCCTTGATCACGCGCCTCGCCCCGGACATGCCGGCAAGCTGCTTCTCGAAGGCGAGCTCAATGCCCTCCTGGCCCTTGTCCTCGACATTGGTGAAGCCGAGGATGTGGGACATCACCTCGCCGCCCGGGTAGTAACGGCGATACTCCTGCTGCTGATGGATCCCCGGCAGGCGCAACTCGGCAACCTGCTTGGCTACCTCGGGCGGCAACTGGCGCTTGAGATAGACAAAGTCGCGACTGGCCGCGAGACGGCGATTGAGCTCGTTGGCATCCATCTCGAGCAGGCGGGCAAGCTCACGCGCCTGCGCCGGCTCCAGCTGAGCATCGGACGGCAGCGCCCAGACCGATCGCACCGGCGTACTGATCGCGAGGATGTCGCCATGGCGGTCGGTGATACGACCGCGAGTGGCCGGCACCTCGAGCGTACGCGCATAGCGCGACTCGCCCTTGGCCTGCAGGAAGTCGTTGTTGATGCCCTGCAGATAGAGCGCGCGCCCCGCCAGCGCCAGCGAGCAGCCCATCAACGCCAGCATGACCACGCGTGGCCGCCATGCAGGCAGGTCGCGCTTGAGCAAGGGATTGTGATTGAAGGTCACGGGGCGAGGATTCTTCATGATTTCGGCTCCACCACCAGCATCTGACCCGGCGCCGGATGGCGCATGCCAAGCCGTTCGCGAGCCATGCGCTCGATCCGGCCATGTGTTGCCCAAGTACTCTGCTCGAGTTGCAACTGCCCCCACTCCACCGCAAGCGCCTGAGCCCGCGCCTGCTCACGCTCGTACTGGGTGTGAAGCTTGCGTGCCTGGTGCTGGGCAGCCACCACGCCAAGCGCACTCGCAACCACCAGGGCAACCAGAACGGCGTCGGCGCGGATCATGCGACCTCCCGCGCGCGTTCGGCCACGCGCATCACCGCACTGCGCGCACGCGGATTGACCGCAAGCTCGGCCTCGCCTGGCCGCACGGCCTTGCCCACCAACAGCAAGCGCGGCGGCGGCAGGTCGGCCGCACGCAGCGGCAAGCGGCGCGGCAGCACGGGCGGACGCGATTCGTCACGCATGAAGCGCTTGACGATGCGGTCCTCGAGCGAATGAAAGCTGATCACCACCAGCCTGCCGGCCGGCGCCAGCCGCGCCACGCAGGCCGGCAGCACGCGACTCAGCTCCTCGAGCTCCTGATTGATGAAAATCCGAAGAGCCTGGAAGGTGCGTGTCGCAGGGTGCTGCCCCGGCTCGCGCGTACGGACCGCTTTTTCCACGAGCGCGGCAAGTTGTCCAGTGGTTGCGACAGCCCCCCCTGCCCGAGCAGTTGCAATCGCCTTTGCAATCGCATGAGCAAACCGTTCTTCTCCATATTCCCTGATGACCTCCGTGATCTCGCCGACGGAGGCATCCGTCAGCCATTCCGCCACGGTCTGGCCGTGGCTGGTATCCATGCGCATGTCGAGCGGCGCATCGAAACGAAAACTCATGCCGCGCGATGCGTCGTCGAGCTGGGGCGAGGACACCCCGATGTCGAGCAGTACGCCATCAACCGTCTCGACGCCCAGCTCTGCAAGCTGCTCATCGAGCGCACTGAAGGCGGAGTGCACGAGCGTCAGGCGCGGATCCTTAAGGGCACGACCTGCCTCGATCGCCGCGGGGTCGCGATCGAAGGCGATCAGACGCCCGCGCTCGCCCAGGCGCGCGAGTATCGCCCGGCTGTGTCCGCCACGACCGAAGGTGCCGTCGACATAGACGCCATCTGCACGGATCGCGAGCGCGTCGACTGCCTCGTCGAGCAGGACGCTTACATGGGCGGCGGCGTTCACAGTGCGAGGCTCTCGAAGCCGGCAGGCAGATCTGCGGTCGCCATCTCGAACATGGCCTGCTGCTGACGCTCCCAGCCTTCGTCGGACCAGAGCTCGAAATGCGAACCCTGGCCAACCAGCCAGACCTGCTTGTCGAGCTTGGCGAACTTGCGCAGCGAAGCGGCAACCAGCACGCGACCTGCGCTGTCGAGCGCTTCCTCCTGGGCGAAACCGACCAGGAGCCGCTTGAGCATCGCAGCCTTTGGATCGAGGCTGGGCTGGGCGAGCACCTGATCGCGAATCGGCACCCAGGCGGGCACGGGATAGACGAGCAGGCAGCCATGGGGGTGCGCAGTCAGCACGACCTGCCCGTCCTGGACGGCCAGGGCGTCACGATGCCGCGAGGGAATCGCGAGGCGACCCTTGGCATCGAGATTGAGCGCTGCGGCTCCCTGGAACATCGTCCCCCCTGACGGCACCGGAAAAGCATCGGAATGACACTTTTCCCCACTTTTTTCCACTTGATCCCACTTTAGTGGAAAGGCCATACCCGGTCAAGGACGGTTCGCGCGAATACCGTTGTTACACAATGACTTATCGAATGCACACCAATCGTCGATAAATCCTGAAAAATCAAGGCCGCAATGCATTTCAGCTCAGGTTGAACACGAGCTGGACGAGAAACGCGGGCGATGTGGGAAAAAGTGGGGATGCAGGCACACCACGACCCGGCATCGGGGCCGCGGGGAGGAAATCTGGGAACCAAGAACTGCGGATTGCCGCACAGACTGCAAGGCGGCGCCCCAAAGTGGGAAACGCGCGCGCAGCATGAGGGGAACCTGCAAGATCGCCTTGGCGCGTCCGCCGAGCGGTGACGCACCAACAGCAAAATGGGGGGGGGAAGTTCGCCGATAAGCCGGGTTCTGTCGAACGGCAGCGGCCTAAGCCACCGCCATCGGGCAGTCATTCCTCTGGGAGCCGCGTTACCGCGACCCTCTAGCAGCCTACCCGGGAGCGACGCGAGCCACGCCAATGCTCCCCTATTTGGCCTTGCCCCGGATGGGGTTTGCCGTGCCAGTCCTGTTACCAGTCCTGCGGTGGGCTCTTACCCGCCGGCGCTTTCGCACCCGCCCGCGTCGTGCTTGCGCACGCCACGACACCGTTTCACCCTTACCTGATCACGCTTGCGCGAGCCATCGGCGGTCTGCTCTCTGTTGCACTTTCCGTCGCCTCACGGCGCCCGGCCGTTAGCCGGCATCCTGCTCTGCGGGGCCCGGACTTTCCTCCACGCACGACGAGGTGCGCAGCGACTGCCTGGCGAACTTCCTGCGCCGGATTATACGCGCTCGGCTCAATTCGCGCCGGACGCGCGCACGAACGCCGGCTTGCCATCCTTCAGGACAAAGGTGCCAAGGAGCTCACCGGGCGGCTGACCGCCCGGGTTGTCCCAGTCCTGCACCACGCACTGCTCGGTACTGGCGAGATACCAGCGCCCACCCTGCTGCAGCGCCCAAAGTGCGTCGCCTGCTTCATAGACCTGCATTTCGACCAGGGTGGTACTGCTGGGATGGATGCGCACCCGCTTTTGGCACGCGGGCAGGCGCGAAACCACCACCGCCTGCCTGAGTTCGTCATGCCAGGGAAACTTCTGCTCGCGCACCAGGACGAGGGCATGCTGACTGCCGTCAATCATGAACGCGGTCGCAGTGTTCTCACAACCGGCAAGCGCCAGTGGCAAAGCTGCCACTGCCAGCACGCGCTTCAAGCCACACGATACCGCAGCCATGCTCAGGCGCCCTCCGTAACGAGCTTCCAGCCAACCTGCTCACCTGCACGCAGGGGGACGAGCGGATCGCTGCCAAGATAGGGGTAATTCACCGGAACCGTCCATGTTTCACGCACCAGGGTGATGGTGTCGGGGTTGGGTGGCAAGCCATAGAAGGCAGGGCCATTGAGGCTGGCGAAGGCCTCCAGCTTGTCGAGCGCGCCAGCGGCATCGAACACCTCGGCATACAACTCGATCCCCGCATGAGCCGTATAGCAACCGGCACAGCCGCAGGCATTCTCCTTGGCACTGAGCGCATGCGGCGCCGAATCGGTGCCAAGGAAGAAGCGCGGATTGCCCGAGGTCACCGCTGCCACCAGCGCCTCACGATGCGACTCACGCTTGAGCACCGGCAGACAGTAATGATGCGGACGGATGCCACCCGCGAAGATCGCATTGCGATTGAGCAGCAGGTGATGGGCCGTCACCGTGGCAGCCACGTTGACGCCGGCCGCACGCACGAACTGCGCGGCCTCGGCCGTGGTGATGTGCTCGAACACCACCTTGAGCGCGGGGAACCTGCGCACCAGCGGCGACAGCGTGCGCTCGATGAACACGCGCTCGCGATCGAAGACGTCCACCTCATGCCCGGTGGCCTCTCCGTGCACACACAGGATCATGCCGAGCGCTTCCATGCGCTCGAGCACCGGATAGACCTTGTCGATGGCAGTGACGCCAGCGTCGGAATTCGTGGTTGCCCCTGCCGGATAGAGCTTGCAGGCCACCACCCGACCGCTTGCCTGGGCCCGATCAATCTCGTCGGGCGACAGGTTGTCGGTCAGATACAAGCTCATCAGCGGCTCGAATCCGGTACCCGGCGCGGCGGCAACAATGCGCTCGCGATAGGCGAGCGCCTGTGCGGTGGTCGTCACCGGCGGCTTGAGGTTGGGCATGATCAGCGCACGGCCGAAGCGCGCAGCGGTATGCGGGACGACCGCGGAAAGCGCATCGCCGTCGCGAACGTGAAGGTGCCAGTCGTCCGGACGGACGAGGGTTATCGATTGCATGGAGTAGTCCTCATGACAGCCGCCGGATTATAGGCGCTTACGCCGGTCACTGGCGCGGCGCCAGCCGCGAGGATCTGAAGGCAGCCGCACCGGCGTCTACTGCGCATCACGCCCGCGCAGCTCCAGCGCACGCGCATACAAGGCCTTGCGCGGCGCACCGGTGATCTCCGCGGCCAGGCGTGCGGCAGTCTTGAGCGGGACCTCATCGAGCAGCAGTGCCAGCACACGCTCGATCTCGCCACCCAGGCCGTCGCGCGCCGGCGCACCGGCGACCACGAGCACGAACTCGCCGCGCAAGCGGTTGCTGTCGGCGGCAAGCCACGCAGCAGTATCGGCAAGCGACATGCGCACGATCTGTTCGTGCAGCTTGGTCATCTCGCGCGCAATGAGCACCTCGCGCTGCGCGCCGAACACCGCCGCCATGTCGGCCAGGCTCTCCGCAATGCGGTGCGGCGCCTCGTAGAAAACGAGGGCTTCGCCCGCGTCCACCAGCGCCTGCAGTGCCGCCTGTCGCGCACCCGGTCTGGCAGGCAGGAAACCGACGAAACGGAAGCCGGATTCGCCAAAGCCCGACACCGACAACGCCGCAACGGCGGCGCACGGCCCAGGCAGTGGGACGACCGGGTAGCCGGCGGCGCGCACCCGCGCCACCAGGCGCGCCCCGGGATCGGACACGGCCGGCGTGCCGGCGTCGGTGATGAGCGCAACCTGCTTGCCATCGGCGATGAGTTCGATGAGTTGTCCGGCCGCAGCCTGTTCATTGTGCTGATGCACCGCCAGCATGCGGCAGCGCAAGCCGAAGGCATCGAGCAAGCGCTGGCTGTGGCGCGTGTCCTCAGCAGCCACCACATCCACCGCGCCCAGCACGGCGAGCGCACGCAGCGTGATGTCATGCAGATTACCGAGCGGCGTAGCCACCACATACAATGACGGCGTACTTGAAAGCGGATGATCGGGGAGGCGGAAGGAAGCTGTCATGGAGAAGAACCGGAGCGCGCAGGCGCACAGTATCGACGGGCGCCGGACACCGGCGCAAGCGCGCGGCGCGGCCGCCGAGGCACTCGCATGCACCTACCTCGAGGCGCACGGGCTGCGCACCCTGGCGCGCAACGTGCGCTGCCGAGGCGGCGAGCTGGACCTCGTCTGCCTCGATCGCAACCATGTCGTGTTCGTCGAGGTGCGCCTGCGCACCAATGGACGCTTTGGCGGCGCCGCGGAAAGCATCACACCCACCAAGCAGCGCCGCGTGCTGATCGCCGCCCAGTGGTGGCTCAACGGCGCCGGACGGCGCTTCCAGAACGCCCCCTGCCGTTTCGACGCCGTGCTTCTCGACGACCTGTCCGCCGATCGCATCACTTGGTTACCCGGCGCCTTCAATGCGACATGAGGGGCCGTGCTAGACTCTTACGCCCTTCAGACGACACTGGCAGCATGAATCTGATCGATCGCATCTCCGCGCAGTTCGAGGACAACATGCGCACCACACTGGAGGCGCTCGAACTCCTCGCCGCACCGATCGCAGGCGCGGTAGAACTCATCACCGCCAGTCTGCTCGACAACGGCAAGGTTCTGGTGTGCGGGGGGAGCGGCTGCGCCGGAGATGCACGCCGCTTTGCAGCACAACTGGTTAACGGTTTCGAGCTCGAGCGACCGTCGCTTGCAGCCCTTGCGCTGAGTGCGGACACCTCGACGCTGGCGCCGCTCACAGGCGAACCCGACGCGGCATCGATGTTCGCACGCCAGATCCACGCCTTCGGCCACCCTGGGGACATACTGATCACCTTGTCGACGGGTGCCGACTCGGCACGCATCGAGCAGGCGATCCACGCCGCCCACGAGCGCGACATGCACGTGATCGCGCTCACCTCCGGAAAGCCGGGACGGATCGCCGAGTGCCTCGGCCCCGCCGACATCCACATTTCCCCGCCTGCCGATCGCAGGGCCCGCATTCAGGAACTTCACCTGCTCACCCTGCATTGCCTGTGCGACGGCATCGACTGTCTATTACTAGGAGTGGAAGACTGATGAAGACGCCCCCCCAAGCACTCGCCCCGTCCGCGGCCGCCGCAACCGCCGATGGCCGTCGTCGCACGCTTCTGCTCGGCCTTGCCGCTGCATCCACGCTCCCTTTGCTGCAGGGCTGCTTTCCGGTCGTCGCCACCGGGGTCGGAGCCGGCGCCGCCATGGTGTCGGATCGCCGTACGAGCGGCACCTACGTCGAGGACGAGAGCATCGAATGGAAGGTGTCGGGACGCATCCGCCAGCGCTTCGGCAACACGGTCAATGTGAACGTGACCTCGTACAACCGCAACGTGCTGCTCACCGGCCAGGCGCCGAACGCGACCGTGCTGGGCGAACTCGAAGGCATCGTGGCCGGAGTGGAGCATGTGCGCGGCGTGATCAACGAGGTCGTGGTGGGCCCGAACTCAACGCTCACCGCACGCGCCAACGACGCCCTCATCACCTCCAACGTCAAGGCCCGCTTTGTCGATGCAAAGCGCTTCTCGGCGCACCACGTCAAGGTGGTGACAGAGGCCAACGTGGTGTTCCTGCTCGGCATCGTCACCCGCACCGAGGCCGACGCCGCCGCCGAGGTGGCACGCACCAGCCAGGGCGTGCGCAAGGTGGTGCGCGTGTTCGAGTTCATCAGCGACGATGAGGCCCGCCGCCTGGACAACCCGACCGGCGCCCGGCGCTGACGCCTCAGCGCGCGCCGACGCTGCCGAGTGCGTCGAGCAGCTTCTGGTGCACACCGCCGAAGCCGCCGTTGCTCATCACCAGCACGTGGTCGCCGGCGCGCGCCATCGCCGCGACGTCGGCAACAAGCGCCTCGAGCACGTCATAGCTGCGCGCGCGCGCGCCGAGCGGCGCGAGTGCTTCGCCCGTATCCCAGCCCAGGCCATGGCCGTAGCAGAACACCGCATCGGCTGCTGCCAGGCTGCCCGCCAGCTGCGCCTTCATGACACCGAGCTTCATGGTGTTGGAACGCGGCTCGAGCACCGCGAGGATGCGCCCCTCGGGCTCGCGCCGACGCAGGCCATCGATGGTGAGGGCGATCGCGGTCGGGTGATGAGCGAAGTCGTCATACACGCTCACCCCCCGCGCGCTGCCGCGCAGTTCCAGCCGGCGCCGAATGCCGCGAAAAGCGGCCAGGCTGGCGATCGCTTGCGCCGGAGTGACGCCCACGTGACGCGCCGCCACGATCGCCGCAAGTGCATTCTCACGGTTGTGGCTGCCGGGCAGCGCCAACTCCACCCTGCCCAGCTCCGTCCCGGCCAGGCGGAACACTGCCTCGACATCCCGCCCGCCCGCCGCCGCCGACCACTGGTCGGCGTCATTGAACCACTCCAGTTCGGACCAGCTGCCACGCGCAAGAACCCGTCTCAGGCTGTCCTCGCGGGCATTGGCGATGATCCTCCCGCTGGCGGGAATCGTCCTCACCAGATGATGGAACTGGGTCTCGATCGCGGCCAGGTCGGCAAAGATGTCGGCATGGTCGAACTCGAGGTTGTTGAGGATGACGGTGCGCGGCCGGTAATGAACGAACTTGGAGCGCTTGTCGCAGAACGCGGTATCGTATTCATCGGCCTCGATGACGAAGAAAGGCGACTCGGTGAGGCGCGCCGAAACACCGAAATTCTGCGGCACGCCGCCGACCAGGAAGCCGGGATTGAGCCCCGCATCCTCCAGCATCCAGGTCAGCAGCGATGTCGTCGTCGTCTTGCCGTGGGTACCGGCGACCGCCAACACCCAACGCCCGGCAAGCACATGCTCGGCCAGCCACTGGGGGCCGGAAACATAGGGCAGGCCACGATCGAGAATCGCCTCCAGCAGCGGATTGCCACGCGACACTGCATTGCCGATCACGAACACGTCAGGCTCGAGCTCGAGCTGGGCGGGGTCATAGCCCTCGATCAGCCCGATACCCTGCTCTTCGAGCTGGGTGCTCATCGGCGGATAGACGTTGGCGTCGCAACCGCTGACGGTATGGCCTGCCGCGCGCGCCAGCAAGGCGACCCCGCCCATGAAGGTGCCGCAGATGCCGAGAATGTGGATATGCATGAGGCAATGTGCTCCGAGGGGCCGTCATCCGTATGAAACCGGCCCGTGTACAATGACCGCGCATCTTACCCGAGCCCCGTCATGCCCTCACATGCCCACGTATCCCGCAGCGGCGGCCTGAGACGCGAAATCGCCGCGCTCGCTGCCCGCATGATGGCCGAGGACGGCATCAGCGACTTCGGCTTCGCCAAACGCAAGGCGGCCAAGCAACTCGGCGCCACCGACGCCGATGCCCTGCCCAACAACACCGAGATAGAAACCGAGCTGCGCGCCTGGCTGGCGCTGTACCAGGACGAGGAGCAACCCGAGCGCCTGCACGAGATGCGCAGCGTCGCTGTCGAGGTCATGCGCTTGCTCGCAGACTTCCGCCCCTACCTTACCGGCGGCGCACTCGATGGCACTGCGGGCCGCTACTCCGAACTCGAGATCGAGATCTTCCCGGAGAGCACCAAGGATGTGGAGATCTTCTTCCTCAATCTCGACCTGCCCTATGACCACCGCGAACCACGCCGCCCGGCGCCACACGCCCCCGAGGCGGTGCTGAGCTTCGACTGGAACGACGTACCGGTGAAGGTCTCGGTCTATCCCTCGTCGGCAGAGCGCAACGTCCGACGCGGCCAGGAGCGCGCCCGCCTGGCGCAGGTCGAAGCGCTACTCGCCGCGGGCGAGCACACAACACAAGGAACGCCCCAGGAATGAAACGCAAGATCCAGGCCGCGCTGTTCGCGACAGTCGCCATCGCCGCCGCAGCCGGCGGCTTTCTTCTCAACCGCGAGCAATCCCAGATCGCACCTGCGGGCATGCACACGGTCAGCCAGGACACAGTGGATGCCCTGCTCGCCCTGCGCTTGCCGGACACCAACGGCGAGGAGCAGGCCATGGCGCAGTGGCAGGGCAAGGTCGTCGTTGCCAACTTCTGGGCGACCTGGTGCCCACCCTGCCGCAAGGAGATCCCCGATTTCGCCGCAGCCAGCCAGGCGCTGGCGGACGAGCCGGTGCAGTTCGTCGGCATCAGCATCGACTCGGCCGCAAAGGTGCGCGCGTTCAATGAGGAATTCCGCGTCCCCTACCCCTTGCTGATCGCCGGCAACCACGTGCTTGACCTTGCCGAAGGCTTCGGCAACGCCGCCCGCGGCCTGCCGTTCACCATCATCCTCGACACCGAAGGAAAAGTGCGCCACATCAAGCTCGGCGTCTTGCACCGCGAGGAACTCGAGCGCAAAATCCGCGCACTCCTGCCCTCCTGAGCCCGCCTCAGGCTGCGCAGATTCCAGCCAAAAGGTGGACAACGTGCAGCCATTTACGGCAAACTTGCCGGCATGAAGCATTCAAGCCGCCGGCAAGCACGTATCGCCACGCTTCCCTCCGGGTCGTGGCGAGAGGGCTCTTTTGCTGCCTGCAGCACGCCCTACAGGCCTCTTCGCCCCCCACGACGACGATCTTTCTGAGCCTCGCCAGGGCGGTCCGCATCAGCGGCGCGCTCGCGCCACACCTGCGTGCCCGGCGCCATTCGTCGTCCGAACCGAACCATCAATCATCCAACCGTGCAGCGCAATATCGTGCCGCGGTCCCGTACGGAGAACATCATGGATCTGCGCAAGCTGAAGAAACTCATCGACCTCGTCCAGGAATCGGGCATCTCCGAACTCGAGGTCACCGAAGGCGAAGAGAAGGTCCGTATCGCCAAGCATGCCGCCGCAGCCCAACCTGCCGCCTACTACGCGCAGATTCCGGCGCAAGCACCCGCAGCCCCTGTCGCCGCCGCCAGCAGCGCGGCACCGGCCGCAGCCGCTGACGCCCTGCCCGAGGGCCACATCGTGAAGTCGCCAATGGTCGGTACCTTCTACCGCGCCAGCGCACCGGGCGCGAAGCCGCTGGTCGAAGTCGGCCAGAGCGTGAATGAGGGCGACCGCCTGTGCATCATCGAAGCGATGAAGCTGATGAACGAGATCGAGGCCGATGCCAGCGGCGTCGTCAAGGCCATCCTGGTCGACAACGGCGAGCCGGTCGAATACGGTCAGCCCCTGTTCGTGATCGGCTGAGCCTGCCATGTTCGAGAAGATCCTGATCGCGAACCGCGGCGAGATCGCGCTGCGCATCCTGCGCGCCTGCCGCGAGCTCGGCATCAAGACCGTCGCGGTGCACTCCGAGGCCGACACCGAGGCCAAGTACGTGCGCCTGGCCGACGAATCGGTCTGCATCGGCCCGGCCTCGTCGACGCTGAGCTACCTCAACGTGCCGGCCATCATCTCGGCTGCCGAGGTCACCGACGCCGAGGCCATCCACCCCGGCTACGGATTCCTGTCCGAAAACGCCGACTTCGGCGAGCGTGTCGAGCAATCCGGCTTCGTCTTCATCGGCCCACGCCCGGAGACCATTCGCCTGATGGGCGACAAGGTGTCGGCCAAGGGCGCGATGAAAGCGGCCGGCGTACCCTGCGTGCCCGGCTCGGAAGGCGCCCTGCCCGATGACCCGAAGGAGATCGTCAAGATCGCACGCGCCATCGGCTACCCCGTCATCATCAAGGCCGCCGGCGGCGGCGGCGGGCGCGGCATGCGTGTCGTGCACACCGAAGCCGCGCTGCACAATGCGGTGACCACCACCCGTGCCGAAGCCCAGGCGGCCTTCGGCAACCCGGTGGTGTACATGGAAAAGTTCCTCGAAAACCCGCGCCACGTAGAGATCCAGGTGCTGGCCGACCAACACGGCAACGCGGTTTATCTGGGCGAGCGCGACTGCTCCATGCAGCGCCGCCACCAGAAGGTGATCGAGGAGGCCCCTGCGCCCGGCATCGACCGCAAGCTGATCGCCCAGGTCGGCGAGCGCTGCGCCGAGGCCTGCCGCAAGATCGGCTACCGCGGCGCAGGCACCTTCGAGTTCCTGTTCGAGAACGGCGAGTTCTACTTCATCGAGATGAATACCCGCGTGCAGGTCGAGCACCCGGTCACCGAGCTCATCACCGGCATCGACATCGTGCAGGCCCAGATCCGCATCGCTGCCGGCGAGAAGCTGTGGTTCCGCCAGCGTGACATCGAGTTCCGCGGCCACGCGGTCGAATGCCGGATCAACGCCGAGGACCCGTTCAAGTTCACCCCCTCGCCGGGACGCATCACCAACTGGCATACGCCGGGCGGCCCGGGCGTGCGCGTGGACTCGCACGTCTACAACGGCTACATGGTGCCGCCGCACTATGACTCGATGATCGGCAAACTGATCACTTACGGTGACACACGCGACCAGGCGATCCGCCGCATGCGCATCGCGCTCTCCGAGATGATGGTCGAGGGCATCAAGACCAACATCCCGCTGCACCAGACGCTGATGCTCGACCCGCGCTTCATCGAGGGCGGCACCAGCATCCACTATCTCGAGCACAAGCTCGCCGACCGCAGCGAAGTCAAGGAGTAAGGCGGCAATGTGGATCTCCGTCACCCTGCAGGCCGACGCCGACAAGGCAGAGGCCCTGTCCGACGCCCTGATGGAGGCCGGCGCGCTGTCGGTCTCGATCGAGGATGCGGACGCCGGCACCGAGGCGGAGAAGCCGCAATTCGGCGAACCCGGGCACCTGCCCACCGGACTGTGGGACCACAGCCGGGTGATCGCGCTGTTCGATGGCGACACCGCCGGCGACACGCTCGCCGCCATGCTGGCAGAAGCCGCGCAGGCTGCCGGCCTGGGTGCAGTTCCGCCATTCACGACCGAGAAGATTGCGGAGCAGAACTGGGTGCAGCTCACGCAGAGTCAGTTCGACCCCATCCGCATCACCGACCGGCTGTGGATCGTGCCGTCCTGGCATGCGGCACCAGACGCGAACGCGATCAACATCGAGCTCGATCCCGGCATGGCCTTCGGCACCGGCTCGCACCCGACCACCCGGCTGTGCCTGCAGTGGCTGTGCGATGCGGTCACCCCAGGCTGCAGCATGCTCGACTACGGCTGCGGCTCCGGCATCCTCGGCATTGCTGCTGCCAAGCTCGGCGCAGGGGACGTCATCGGCGTCGACATCGACGCCAAAGCCGTGGAAGCAGCGCAGGACAATGCCGCCCGCAATGCCGTTGACATGCGGCTGCAGCACTCCGCGGTACCGCTCGATGAACACTTCGATCTCGTCGTCGCCAACATCCTCACCAACCCATTGTGCGTGCTGGCCCCGGCAATCGCGGCTCGCGTCGCCGCAGGCGGGCGGGTCGCCCTCTCGGGCGTTCTCGAGACCCAGGCCGAGCAGGTGATCGAAGCCTGGGCGCCCTTCATCACACTGCACGTAGGCGGCAGCCTGGATGGCTGGATACGCCTGGAAGGACAGCGCCCCAGGCCATGATGCTCACGCGCTGCCCCGCCTGCCAGACGGTGTTCCGGCTGCGGCCGGAGCAGTTGCACGCCAGGCGCGGAGAGGTCCGCTGCGGCCATTGCTTTCACCCCTTCAACGCGCCTGAGCACGCAATCGAGGCACCGCCTGCCGGCGCGACTCACGATCACGCCTACGGCACCGACTCGACGGCAGCCCCCGCGTCCCGCCAGGACGGCGCCCTACAGGCACGAGAAGGTACCGAGCGGACCGGGGAGGTATTCTTCGCCCTCGGCGGCAGGCGGACGGAAGAACCTTCCGCAGGTATCGGGCTCGACTTCGAGATTCCCGATTTCCATTTGCCGGACCCGCCCGATGCCCCCACGCAGCCCCCCGCCCGACCGCCTGCCGACAGCAAGACGGATCCGGTAGAGGCGCCACTCGCCTTCGATCCGGTTTTCGATCCGGCTTTCGACACTGCACCCGCGCCGGTACAGCAGCGACACGACCCGCTGCCTCCTGTGTGGCCGGCAGCGGACGTGTCGACCACCAGCCAGGCGAGCCCCCTCGGGCACGACAGCCAGGACGAAAGACGCACCGCACCCACGCCAATGCCCGGGGTATTGCGCAGCGGCAGGCGCGGAACCGAAGCGCTTCATGAAGCGGGCATCGATGCAGCGCCGGGAGATCAGCTCGCCGCTGCGCCCTTTGCGCATGACGAAGCATTCGAGCGCGCCATGGATCGCGCCCTTGCGAGGGCGGAACCACGCCTCGCAGCGGACGCTGCAGCGCAACGTGCTCTGCCGATCGACGAAGGCCTGCATTCGGACGACGACATCCGCCGCCTGGACGCAACGTATGGCAAGCCCAGGCACACGCCCCACCCGGCCGCACGCGCGGCCGCGACACTCGCCTTCACCGTGCTGCTCTTCCTGCTGGGCGCACAGCTGACCTATCTGTACCGCGTTGAAATCGCCCGCGACCTACCGGGCCTGCGCACAGTCCTGAGTGCAGCCTGCGCCCATGCCGGCTGCACCGTCCCCTACCCGCGCGATGCCGACCGCATCGCGATCGACTCTTCGGACCTGCAGTCCGAACCCGGACGCCCGGGCCACTACCTTTTGCATGCGACGCTCAACAACCGCGCCGACTACCCTCAGCAGTGGCCCCATCTCGAGCTGACGCTGACCGACGCTGGCGACAACCCGATCTCGCGCCGGGTCCTGGCCCCTTCCGACTGGCTACCTGCCGGACAGGTGGCGCCGGCCTTTCCAGCACGCAACGTGGTCGGCCTGCGTATTCCGTTCGCCGCGCCGGGGCTAGCGCCGACCGGCTACCGCATCTACGCGTTCTTCCCCTGAAGCGCCGAGGGACAGCATTGCAGCGCCGCCCTCGTCAGGGACGAGCCGCAGTCAGCGCGTCACGCGCGTCGTCCCGCCGTCGCGCAGCACCCGCACACGCTCACCCGGCCGCAAACGCTCACCCTCATCGGCCTGCACGACAGCAAGGAACTGTCCGTTGTCCAGCCGCACGGTAACCTCCACGCCGGGAGTCCGCGTCATCCCCTCCTCCAGGGCGGAGCCAGCCACCCCACCCGCCACCGCGCCAATCACGGTGGCCACAGCCTGGCCGCGGCCACCGCCTATCGTACTGCCGGCAATACCCCCCACCGCAGCCCCGGCAACGGTACCAACCGGCGACTTCGTGCCCTCCAGTTGAACACCCCGCGCCGACTCGACCGTGCCGAACTGCACCGTCATCGCCCGCCGCGCCTCGGTACGCGAATAGGTACCGCCACCGAGCCCTTGAGCGCATCCGCCCAGCACCAGTACCGCAACGATCGCGCCTGCCGCAGCACGCAACTTCAATCCCTTGTGATTCACCATAGCTCCTCCCCAAATGCCGCTGCAAAGCGGGCGGCAATGTCGGCGCGCGTCGGCTGGTGGTTCTGCCCTCCACGATGAGCAATCTTGATTGCACCCATGACGGCAGCCAGGCGCGCGCTTTTCAATACGCCCCAGTCGTTTACCAGGCCGTGCAACAGGCCCGCCCGGTAGGCGTCACCGCAGCCCGTCGGGTCAATGACCGCCGTGGCCGGCACCGCCGGCACATGGATCAACTCGCCGCGCCAGTGGATGCGCGAACCCTCCGCACCCAGTGTGACAACCAGCGCCTCGACCTCGCGCGCCAACGCCTCTTCGCTGCGCCCGGTCTTGTCGCACATCAGGCGGGCCTCGTAGTCATTGACCGTGCAGTAGCGCGCCTGTTGCAGGCAATTCAGTAACGCTTCGCTACCGAGAATCGGCAGCGCCTGCCCCGGATCGAAGACGAACGGCACGCCCGCCTCGGCGAAACCGGCTGCATGGCGCAGCATGCCATCGGCACCATCCGGCGACACGATACCCAGACGCACGCCCTGCGCCTCGCGAACGTCGTTGAGATGAGAGTGGAACATCGCGCCCGGATGGAACGCGGTGATCTGATTGTCGTCAAGATCGGTGGTAATGAAGGCCTGCGCGGTGAACGTCCCCGGCACCTCACGTACGTGATCCTCACGCAGCCCCAGCGCCCGCATGCGTGCCCGATAAGGCCCGGCATCCTCGCCGACCGTCGCCATGATCAGCGGATCGCTGCCCAGCAGCTTGAGGCTGTAGGCGATGTTGCCCGCGCATCCCCCGAACTCGCGGCGCATGTCGGGTACCAGGAAGGACACGTTCAGGATGTGGATCTGGTCGGGGAGGATGTGATGCTTGAAGCGATCGGGGAACACCATGATCGAGTCGTAAGCGACCGATCCGCAGACGAGAATGGACATTTTTGGGGGACCAGGATGGGAAAACCGCGATTATCCCAAAATGGCTGCACTGGCGCCGCGCCTGCATGGGACGATGTGCGCCGCGAGTTGCCGACTGCGGGCAATCACCCCTGCATCGCCAAGCCCCGCGCACATCTCCAGGCCGACATCAAGCGTCGGCGAGCACAGCACGCAGGCGGATCGCCATTTCCTCCAGCGCTTCGCGCGGCGGGTTCTTGGCCGGCCAGGCGAGCGCCATGCCGTCGCCCTCCCAGCGTGGCAGCACATGGATATGGAAATGAAATACCGTCTGGGCGCCTGCCGGCTCGTTCGCCTGCAGCAAGGTCACGCCGTCACAGCCGAAAGCCTTCTTGACCGCACGCGCCATGCGCGCTGCGGTGCGCATGGCCGCGCCGGCCAGCTCGTCCTCGAGCGCGTACACGTTTGCCCGATGCGGCTTCACCAGCACCAACATGTGCCCAGGATTGACCGACTGGATATCCATGATGACCAGGGTATTCTCATCCTCGTACACCCTCGAGGCAGGCAGCTCGCCGCTGACGATGCGGCAGAACACGCAGTTCTCCATGCTTTCAGTTCTCCATGCTGGTTTGTCGTCACCGCATCGTAATCAGGGCGTCACTGCATCGCAACGCAGGCTCTCGAGAATGCGTCCATCAGAACAGGACGGAAGCCTGCCATGCTCCAGCACATCAAGCCCCGCCAGGACGCGAATGCGCGCAAGTCGCGCAACCTTCACGTTGGTCTCGCCACCTGCGAAACGGAGATCCTCGAAGCGCAGAAGCTGCGCTACCGCGTGTTCGCGGACGAGATGGGCGCACGACTCAACCCGCGCAGCCCGGGCGTGGATCGCGACATCTACGACCCGTTCTGCGAGCACCTGATCGTACGCGATGAGGATGCCGGGCGCATCGTCGGCACCTATCGCATCCTGTCTCCGGCCGCAGCGCGCAAGGTTGGCGGCTACTACTCGGAGAACGAGTTCGACCTCACCCGCCTGCAGCACCTGCGCGGCAGCCTGGTCGAGATCGGGCGCTCTTGCATCGACGCCGATTACCGCAGTGGCGCGGTCATCGCCCTGCTGTGGTCCGGGCTCGCGCGCTACATGCAGGAAGGCGGCTACGGCTACCTGATCGGCTGCGCCTCGGTCAGCATGGCCGACGGCGGCCATGCTGCGGCCAGCTTGTATAATCAGCTCCGCGACAAGCATCTCGCGCCGCTCGAATACCACGTGTTCCCGCGCTGCGCGCTGCCGCTCGACGCCCTGCGCCACGACCTGCCGGCCGAGGCACCGCCGCTGGTCAAGGGCTACCTGCGCGCCGGGGCGTGGATCTGCGGCGAGCCGGCCTGGGATCCCGACTTCAACACCGCAGACCTGCCGATCCTGATGCCGATGGGCAAGGTCGATGGCCGCTACGCAAAGCACTTTCTGGGACGCAAAGACTGAACACGCCCGCGACACCACCCGAGATCGAGCAGGCCGCAACCGAGGCTCGCGACGCCATTGCAACACAGGCAGCGACCGTCCGGCCTGCCGTGGCATCGCGCACGCTGCGCGCCTGGCGCGCGCTGCGCCTGGGCCTCCATCTGCTGCTAGGCCTGCTGACGATCGCGCTGGTGTTCCCGTTCTGCGGGCGCACTAGCCAACAGCGTCTGCGCCAGCGCTGGTCCAGCGGCCTGCTGCGCACGCTCGGGATTCGGCTCGAGCACGAGGGTGAGGCGGTGGCACCGGGCTGCATGCTGGTCGCCAACCACATCTCCTGGGTGGATATCTTCGTCATCAACGCGCTCGCTCCTGCCGCCTTCGTCTCGAAGGCGGAAGTGCGTCAGTGGCCGGCAATCGGCTGGCTGGCCGCACGCAACGACACCATCTTCCTGCGCCGCGGCAGCCGCGGCCACGCCCGCATCATCAACATGGAAACGGCTGCCCTGCTCGAGACCGGCTGCAACGTGGCGATCTTTCCTGAGGGGACGACAACCGACGGCTCGCAGGTGCTGCACTTTCACGGCGCACTGCTGCAACCGGCGATCGCGTGCAAGCACCCCGTGCAGACCCTCGCATTGCGCTACCAGACGGCAGACGGCCGCTACACGCGCGCACCGGCCTATGACGGCGACCTTAGCCTGGGCCAGTGCGTGCGCAACATCATCTCCACACCGGTCATCGTCGCCCGGGTCTGCGTCGCCGCACCGCTACCGACCGGTGACGGCACGGACCGCAGAGAACTGGCGCGTCTTGCACGCTCCCTGATCGTCGCCGCCCTCGAACTACCCGCCGACGCGGAGCAGCCAAGGGCAGCCCCCGCGTCCGGCACTCAGCCCGGGACCTGAAACACGGCGTCATCCTCGATGCGCAGTGCAGTAAGTTTGCCGCCCCACACACACCCCGAATCGAGCGCGATGAGCCCAGGCTCGCGATAGAAGCCAAGTGCGGACCAGTGGCCACAGACGATCGTGTGCGTGCGGCTGAAGCGGTCAGGCACCCGGAACCAGGGCATCATCCCCGCCGGCGCCTTGTGCGGCGCCCCCTTCGCGCTGAGGTCCATACGCCCGTCCGCCGAACAGAAGCGCAACCGCGTCAGTGCATTGACGATCACACGCAGGCGATCCCAACCCTTGAGCTTGTCCGACCAGCGCTCCGGACGGTTACCCGCGAGCTGAAGCAGGAAATCCCTGGCCTTCGGCCCGGCAAGCGTGTCGCTGACTTCCTGGGCAAGCGCACACGCGCGCGTCACAGTCCATCCGGGCAGCAGCCCGGCGTGAACCAGCACGTGATCACCCGCCACATGCATCAGAGGCCGCCGCGCCAGCCAATGCAAAAGCTCATCGCGGTCAGGCGCTTCGAGCACCTGGTACAAGGTGTCATCGCCCAGGCGGCGCTTGAGGCCGGCTGCGATCATCAGCAGGTAGAGATCATGGTTGCCGAGCACAACCACCGCAGCATCACCGAGGTCGCGTAGCGCGCGTAACACGCGCAGTGACTCCGGGCCGCGGTTGACCAGGTCGCCCACGATCCACAAGCGATCGCACGCCGGGTCGAAATGCACCAGGTCCAGCATGCGCGCAAACGGGGTATGGCAGCCCTGGATGTCTCCGATCGCGTAGGTGGCCATCGTTGCGGGTGCTGCGCGGGATCAGACCCGGTAGTAGTCGCGGTACCAGGCGACGAAGCGCGCAACCCCGTCCTTGACGCTGGTCGCAGGCGCGAAGCCGGTCCAGGCGTTGAGCGCTGCCGTGTCGGCGTACGTGGCCGGCACGTCGCCATCCTGAAGCGGCATGAAGTTCTTCTGCGCCGTCATGCCAAGCGCGCCCTCGATCGCCGAAACGAACTCCATCAATTCGACCGGGTCATGGTTGCCGATATTGAAGACGCGGTAGGGCACGTTGCTCGTGCCGGGATCGGGCTGGTCGGCGTCGAAGGCGGGATCCGGCGCGGCAACGCGGTCGAGGGTGCGGAGCACGCCCTCGACGATGTCGTCCACATAGGTGAAGTCGCGCTTCATGCGCCCATGATTGAAGACGTCGATCGGCCGCCCCTCGAGGATGGCCTTTGTGAACAGGAACAAGGCCATGTCAGGCCGGCCCCAGGGGCCATAGACGGTGAAGAAGCGCAGGCCGGTGGTCGGCAGCCCATACAAGTGACTGTATGTGTGCGCCATCAGCTCGTTGGCCTTCTTGGTCGCCGCGTAGATGCTGACCGGGTGATCGACACTGTCGCGCTCGGCGAACGGCATCTTGGTGTTGCCGCCATAGACGCTGGAGCTCGAGGCATACACCAGGTGCTTGACGCGCGCATGGCGGCAACCCTCGAGGATGTTCATGAAGCCGACGAGATTGCTATCGACGTAGGCATGCGGGTTCTGCAGCGAGTAGCGCACGCCGGCCTGGGCCGCGAGATGGATCACACGATCGAAGCCCTCCTCAGCGAACAGGCGCTCCATGCCCGCACGATCGGCCACGTCCAGCTTCACGAAGCGGAACTGCGGATGCGGCGCAAGCCGGGCGAGTCGCGCCTCCTTGAGCGAGGGGTCATAGTAGTCGTTGAGGTTGTCCAGTCCGACCACCTGGTCACCGCGAGCGAGCAGGCGCTCGGTCGTGTGCATGCCGATGAAACCGGCGGCACCAGTTACGAGAATCTTCATTGGGAGTGCATGAGCGAGGAGTGGGATCAGGGGCGGATTATCGCATGTAGATCCGTGCGCACGTGTGACAGAGGTCTTGCAGCGGCAGTGACGCCGCACGCATGCCGATGCACGGACCTCGACCACCATCCTTGCTTATACTTGCGCAGTCGCCTTCAGTCCGTGATCGATGCTGACCCGCCTGCCTTACACCCTGCTCTGGCTCCTCGCACTGCCCTTCGTACTGCTCAGGCTGTTGTGGCGGGCACGCCGCCAGCCCGGCTACATCCGCCACCTCGGCGAGCGCTTCGCGAGCTACCGCGTACGCGCGCCCGGCCCGGTGATCTGGGTGCACGCCGTCTCGGTGGGCGAAACGCGCGCGGCCGAACCACTGGTGCGTGCCCTGCTCGAAGCCTGGCCCGAGCACAGCGTCGTGATCACGCACATGACACCCACCGGCCGCGAGACCTCCAGGGCCTTGTTCGGCAGCAACGCCCGCGTGCTGCGCGCCTACCTGCCCTATGACCTGGGCTGCCTTGCAGAACGATTCCTGCGTCACTTCCGCCCGAGCTTCGGCGTGATCATGGAAACCGAGCTGTGGCCGAATCTGCTCGCCGCCTGCCGCCGCAACCGCGTTGCCGTGATGCTCGCCAACGCTCGCCTGTCGGAACGCTCGGCGCGGCGCTACGCGCGCGCGCCAGTGCTGACCGGCCTGACCATGAAGGCCCTCGACGTGATCGGCGCGCAAACGGCCGCCGACGCGGCGCGCCTGCAGCAGCTCGGCGCAGCGCGTGTCAGCGTCACCGGCAACATCAAGTTCGACGTCACACCCACCGCGGCGGCACTGGCGCTCGCGACCCAGTTGCGGGAACGCGCAGGCGAGCGCCCGGTCGTGCTCGCCGCAAGCACCCGCGAAGGCGAGGAAGCGCTGCTGATCGACGCCTTCGTCCGCCTGGCACCGGCAAAAGCCTTGCTGCTACTCGTACCCCGTCACCCACAGCGCTTCGACGAGGTCGCCCGCCTCGTCGCCGGCCGCGGCGTAAAACTGCAGCGACGCAGCGCCGAGGAGGCGATCGACACGGACACGCGGATCCTGCTCGGGGACTCGATGGGCGAGATGTTCGCCTACTACGCCGCAGCCGACGTGGCGCTGATCGGCGGCAGCTGGCTGCCGCTGGGCGGCCAGAACCTGATCGAAGCCTGCGCCGTGGGCACGCCGGTGGTCGTCGGCCCGCATACCTTCAACTTCATGCAGGTGGCCGAAGAGGCTGTGCGCACCGGCGCAGCGCGCCGGGCCACGGACGCCGCGGACGGCATCGCCGCCGCACTGGCCGTGCTGGGCGATGAGGACATGCGCGCGCAGATGGCTGCGGCCGGACGCGCCTTCGCCACGCAGCACCAAGGGGCAACGCGACGCACCATCGAGCTGCTACGCGGACTGCAGGTGCAGTCGCCCGCTCCGCGCCCGGGACTCAGGGCGCCAGCAGCGCGTTGATCGCCTGCACATCGTCCTCGCCGAGCGTTCCAGCGGCCGCCTTCAGGCGCAGTTGAGCGAGCAGGGTGTCATAGCGCGCGCGCGACAGCTGTTGCAGGGTATCGGCAAGCTGAGTCTGCGCATTGAGCACATCGATGTTGATGCGCACGCCAACCTCGTAGCCAAGCTTGTTGGCCTCGAGCGCCGAAGTGGACGAAACCCGCGCCGCCTCCAGCGCCCGCACCTGCGCCATGCCGCTGGTCACGCCGAGCCAGGCCTGACGCGCCGCGAGCGCAGCGCTGCGGCGCGCATCATCGAGTTCGGCATCGGCCTTCACTCGCAGCGCGGCTGCTTCGCGCGTTACCGAAGACACCCTACCCCCGGCGTAGAGCGGCATGTTCAGCTGCACGCCGATGGCACTCGCCTCGGCACGGTCGGTCGAGGGCTGCGGACGATGATTCACGCCATGCGAGGCAACCACATCGATGGTCGGAAGATGGCCGGCACGCTGACGCTCGACTTCGCGCACGGCGATCTCGCGTGCCAACTGCCTCGCCTGCACGCCAAAGCTGCCGGATTCAGCGGCAGCCACCCAGTCGGCGATGTTATCGGGCTGCGGACGCTGGAGCGCCACCCCCTCGCGCAAGCCGGAAAGCCCTCCCGGCTCCTTGCCGATGATCTGCGCCAGCGTCTGGCGCGCGACCTCGAGCTGGTTTGCAGCAGCGATCTCCTGCGCCGAGGCGAGATCGAAGCGCGACTGCGCCTCGTGCACGTCGGTGATGGTGACCGTACCGACTTCGAAGCTCGTTCGCGCCAGTTCAAGCTGCTCGGCTGCAGCGGCGCGCAACTGGTCCACGGCTGCGAGCGCATCCTGGGCAATCAGCACATTGAAATAGGCCTCCGCGACCCGCAGCACGAGATCCTGGCGGGCGATGCCGAACTGGGTTTCGGACAGCGCAGTCTGCAGTTCACCCTGCTTGTACTGTACCCAGTTCTGCCAGCGGAACAGCGGCTGGGTGAGCTGCACGCCGTAGCCATTGCTGTTGTAGCTGCGCTCAAGACTCCCACTGGTAGAGCGCAGTTCGGAATCGTTCCAGGTCGTGTTGGCCGACAGGCCGATCTGCGGCAGCAAGCCAGCACGGCCCTGGACGACACGCTCCCGACCGGCCTCGAGCTCGGCACGTGCAGCGGCAAGGCGCGCATCGTTGGCCAGCGCATCCTGATAAGCCTGCATCAGATCCGCTGCCATTGCACCGGCCGAGAACAAGCCTGCGATGCACACCGCCAACAGTCGCTTCATCCGAACCTCCGCTCCTTGCCTCATCCAGGGCGTGGCATCAGTACTGCGGCATGCGCGGGTCGACCTGCGCTGCCCAGCCAGCCACGCCACCTGCCAGGTTGATCACATTACTGAAGCCCTGGCGCTGCAGAAAGACGCATACCTGGGCACTGCGCCCGCCATGGTGGCAGACAACGATGGTCTCGCGGTCGCGGTCGAGTTCGCCGACGCGCGCGGGGACACTTGCCATCGGCATCAGCACCGAACCGTCGATGTGACAGATCTCGAACTCCCAAGGCTCGCGCACGTCGAGCAGCAGCGGCAGTCCCTGCTCTGATTCCGCGAGGCGCTCGGCAAGCTGCACTGGAGTGACCTGGTGCATGGCGGGCTCAGAAACTGAAAGTCTCGCCGCGCGCGGCGTTGCTGATCATGGGCACGACGGTCTCGAAGATGTCCTCGGTACGGAAACGCCCCTCGGCTTCGCAGGTGACCAGCCGCGCCTTCATGACCGGCGCCTCGCCAACGAACGCGAACAGACGGCCGCCGACCTTGAGTTGCTCGAGCAGCGCCTGAGGTACGAACGGCAGCCCACCGGAGACCACGATGACATCGTAGGGCGCGCGCTCGGGCCAGCCCGCGACACCGTCGCCCTGGATGACGACCACGTTGTCGACACCATTGCGCTCGAGGTTCGCGCCAGCAAGCCTGACCAGCTCCGGCTCGATCTCGATCGTGCGCACCCAGTCGCAGCGCGCCGCGAGCAGGGCGGCAAAATAGCCCGAGCCGGTGCCGATCTCGAGCACCGAATCACCCTTGGCAACTCGCACCGCCTGCAACACCTTGCCCTCGATGACAGGCTTGAGCATCACCTGGCCGCAGCCAATGGGAATCTCGACATCGGCGAACGCCAGTTCGCGATGCGCCTTGGGCACGAACTCCTCGCGCTTGACGGTCATCAGGAGGTCGAGCACATCCTGATCCAGCACCTCCCAGGGGCGGATCTGCTGCTCGACCATGTTGAAGCGCGCTTTCTCGAAGTTCATCGGGGACTCCATGCAATATATTAGCACACGCTAATGGATAGCGTTATCCGGAAGGCCAAAACCTTGGCATTCTAGCGCAGATGCTGCAGCGCGATCCGCTGCATGTCACCAAGGCACATCCGAAAGGAGCAATCAGCGTGACTCGAGCAGCAGACGACCGTTGTGCGGCTGGATGGGCCGGCCGTTGCGGGGATAGAGGCGCGCGAAGACCGCGAGTTGGTCATGGGAGATCGGCACCGGCTGCTTCATCACCACCCAGAGTACGTCTTCGGTGCAGGGAGGCGCAGGGAGTGAGCCGACGTAGAGGAAATGCCCCGGATTCGACGGCACCATCGCAGGCAGATCGAGCACGGCGTCAGGCGCGAACGCCCGTCCGCGATCCAGCGGCAGATTGTTGAAAATGGTCTGCAACACCTCGCTGGGCGTATCCCCAGCCTCAAGCAACAAGGACAGAATCGCAACCTGCCCGTCTTCGCTGCGGTGCTCCAGATACATGGCCATGTCGTGCGCCATGCCGCCGATGCGATCCTGCGAGGGACGATGCAGCGTGAAGCGCTCGAGCGCGTAGCGGGTGCCGCGCACCACGATGCTCAGGCCCTCGCCCACATCCACCTGAAGGGTGTTTCCAGTATCGCGGATGCGAAATCCGCTGCGGCGGTAATCGAACTCGACAGGCGCCAGATCCACGGCGATGCCGTCGCGCAGGTCGATCGGCGACTGACGCCGCCCCTCTGCGCACAGGCGCCACTCCGGCCGCAACGCGGCCCAATGCTCGGGGCCAGTCTCACCCGCATAACTCCAGCTGGGCTCGAGCGCCGGCCGTGTCACACGGACGCCACCACGCTCGCCGACGGACTGCGCAGCGGCACGCGCGATGCGGGCGCGCTCCGCTGCACCGCCGTCGGCGGGCAAGCGCGGTCGGACCGGCTCGGTGCGCACCGGCGTGCGCGGTTCGGGCGGACGGGTGACTGGCCGCTGGGGCGCAGCCGCGGATGAACGGGGAGCGGGCTGCGCGACGGCTGCAGCAGATGCCGGCCGTGAAGCGGTAGCCTCGCTCCGCGGAGCAGGCGCCGAAGCAGGCGCCGAAGCAGGCGCCGAAGCAGGCGCCGACACCTGCGCGGCCGCCCCCTGCGACGGGCCAATGCGGGGCAGTGCCGGCAAGATGGAGGGCTGCGCCTCCTGCGTGGCAGGGGACGCGTCCCCAGTGCGAATGGTGCCTGAGGCGAATTTCGCGGGGATGCGAACCACGGGCTCGGGAAGTGAAGGAGCAGGCTCCGCAGCCACGGCAACCTGCGCCGGAGCGGGCGCCGTCGAAGCAGCGGGCGGCATCGGCGCCGCGGCAGGCGTCACCGGCGGCGCTGGCTGCACCGGCGGCACGGATGGCTCCGGGGCCGATACCGGAGGCTGCACGGTAGCCGGCGCCACTGCAATGGCGGCAGGCGCGGCCGGCGGCACTGCAGCGGCAGGCCGGGCAGGCGGTGGCGCAGGAGCGGCATTGGCAACTGGCGCGGCAGCCGGTGCAGCAAGCCGAGCCGCCTCGTTGGCGAGCTTGAGCAACTCTGCAGCACTGGGCGGATCGCACACCTCCCGCCACATGCGCTCGTCCACGGAATTAAGCGTGACCATGACCGACGCCCCATCCACAGCCTCCTCGCGGAGGATATTGTCCGCGGCATCGACGTAGACGCGCTTGATCGTGGTAAAGCTGCGGTTTCGGCAATCGTAGCGGTTGAGCGCCTTGATCATCGCGTAGCCTGCGCTGCGCGCCTCGTCCGTCGTCAGCACGACACGCCCCCAAGAGATCTTCGTGCCCGCGTCCGAGGACAGGATGCTGTCGCGGTCGATCTCGATGCGGCGATTACGGTCGCTCAACACGAGCTGCCAGTCAGCCGCAAGCACGGCGTGCATGGGCTGGGCGAGTAAGCAGGCGGCGAGCAGGAGTCGGATGGGCTTCATGGGCACTGAGCAAATTCGGCTGGCACGATGCTAAACGACCATTTCGGCGATATCTTGAGCACCTTGCCACATGCTGACGCATCCAGTATCGTGCGGCGATCTCGTTAGGGGTGCCCGCAGCACGGGGCTGAGAAAGACCCTTTGAACCTGATCCGGCTCATACCGGCGTAGGGAAACGTATCCATGCATACCCGCAACACCCCCTCCGGCGCCAGCGGCGCCGCTTCCGCCATTGTCAATGTCGTCTCGATCGCGGGCGTCGACCCCTCGGGCGGCGCCGGCGTGCTCGCCGATCTCAAGGCCTTCTCGGCACTGGGCGCCTACGGTTGCGGTGTCGTCGCCGCACTGACCGCTCAGAACACCCAGGGGGTGGCTGGCGTACACGTGCCGCCGACCGACTTCCTGCGCCTGCAGATCGACACCCTGTTCGGCGATGTCCAACTTCACGCCACCAAGATCGGCATGCTCGGCAGCGCAGAGGTCACGACCACCGTTGCCGAGCGCCTGGCACACTGGCAGGCAGCCAATGTGGTGCTCGACCCCGTGATGGTCGCCAAGAGCGGCGACAGCCTGCTCGCCCGGAGCGCGATCTCGGCAATGCGCGAGGCGCTCTTCCCACAAGCGTTCATGATCACGCCCAACCTCCCCGAGGCGGGCGTGCTGCTCGAACAGCGCGCGCCGGACACGGTAAAGGAAATGTACCGCGCCGCCGAGCGCCTGCGCGAGTTGCTACCGCTTTCTTCCGAACGCTGGGTAATGCTCAAGGGCGGCCACCTGCCCGGCAACGACCTGGTCGATCTGCTGTTCGACGGCGATCGCATGGTCGAACTGTCGTCGCCGCGCATCGACACCAAGAACACCCACGGCACCGGCTGCACGCTCAGCTCGGCAATCGCGGCGCTGCTGCCGCAAGCCAAGGGGCAGCTGCACCCGGTCGAGGCCGCCGTGCGCCATGCACGCCAGTGGCTGCTCGGTGCCATCGCACATGCGGGCGAACTCGCCGTCGGCAGCGGTCACGGCCCCGTGCATCACTTCCATGCCCTGTGGCGACGCTCGCAGAAGTCACCCTGAAGGCACAGCCCCAGGCCGCCCCGAGGACGAGCGGCATTTGCACACTCACACATAAACAGACCACCCCCCAGGAGACTCAGCCCATGAACGCCACCGAGAAATTCATCGCCGCCACGGCCCATGTGGATGCGGCCGCGATTGCGCCGCTGCCCAACTCGCGCAAGATCTACGTCGAGGGTTCGCGCCCGGACATCCGCGTGCCGATGC